>JADLBG010000823.1 GCA_020847895.1 Bryobacterales bacterium | reverse complement strand
GGAGGGTGTTTTCGGGGCGCATGGCGCGCGCGCCGCGGTGTCCGTGGACCTGGATGGTCTGGGCAGAGAGAGTCATTGCGGCCAGGAATCCCGTCAAACACAGTATCATGACCACAGCATAGCCAATTGGAGTTTTGTTCTTGGAGTTTTGTTGTTGAGGTTTTGTTGTGGAGGGAGTTTTCGATGAAGGAATTTTCACGTCGTGATTTTGCGCGCGCGGCGGGAGCGGCCAGCGCGGTGAGTTATTCGCGGATTCTTGGCGCCAATGACCGGTTGCGGCTGGGCTACATCGGGGTGGGGAACCGCGGGACGCAGGTGCATGAGGCGTTCCTGGAGCACGGCGACCAGGAGACGGTGGCGCTGTGTGATCTGCGCGAGGATTACATGGATTACAACACGAAGATTTCGCGCGCGGCTCCGAAGCGCTATCGGGAGTACCGGAAATTGTTGGAGGACCGGAACGTGGATGCGGTGGTGATCGCCACGCCGGACCACTGGCACGCGCTGATGTTTGTGGATGCCTGCCATGCGGGGAAGGATGTGTACGTGGAAAAGCCGCTGTCGCTGACGGTGCGGGAAGGCCGGCGGATGGTGGAGGCGGCAGGGGAGACGAAGCGGGTGACGCAGGTGGGCATCCAGCGGCGGTCGGCGAAGTTTCTGCAGGAGGCGGCGGCGCTGGTGCAGGCGGGCGAGTTGGGGCACGTGACGGTGGCCAAGGGGTGGCATTTGCAGAACGAGTATCCGCATGGAATCGGGAATCCGCGGGGCGTGCCTGTGAACGAGAAGGAATGGGAGCAATGGCTGGGTCCGGCTCCGAAGGTTGCTTACAACCCGAACCGGATGTATTACCGGTTCCGGTGGTTTTACGACTATTCGGGGGGCCAGATGACGAACTTCGGCGTGCATTACATGGACATGCTGCGGTGGGCGCTGGGGAAGGAAGCGCCGCGGGCGGTGACGGCGATGGGCGGGAAGTTCGCGGTGGAGGATGACCGGGAGATTCCGGACACGATGGAGGCGCTGTGGGATTTCGGGGGGACGATGGTGGTGTTCTCGCAATACAACGCCAATAGCGCGGCGGGGAACGCGCAGAACGCGGAGATGGAGGTAAGGGGAACGAAAGGCACGATGTACATCCACGGGAACCGTTGGGAGGTTGTGCCGGAGAAGAATACGGAGATGCTGGTACCGGCGCGGACTCCGGTGGACCGTCAGACGGAGAAGGGGTACCGGCCGTCGATGAAACCGGCGATGGAGGCCCGGAGCGGGAAGGGGAGCATCGATACGGCGTTCCACACGCGGAACTTTCTGGATTGCGTGAAGAGCCGGGCGAAGTGCAACTGCGATGTGCTGGAGGGGCACCGGTCGACGGCGGCGACGCTGATTGCGAACATCGCGTATAAGACGAGAAGTTACCTGGAGTGGGATGGGGCGGCGGAGCAGTTCAGGAACGGGGAGGGGGTGAACCGGCTGCTGGAATACAAGTACAGGGCTCCATACAAATTGAGATAAGGTATAAATTGCAGCTTGACTATGTGTTGTTGTGGGTGTATGTTTGTATCGGAGGTTGTTGTATGGCCAGTCCGGCGCTTGCTCTTGAGAGTCACCACGATATCACCTGTGGGGCGGAAGTTTGGATTGCGACGGCGTTGTTGACGCGGGAACAGCCGGGGCGTGAAAATTTCCTGGTTGAGGAGATCATGGCGAGGGTGGGTGAGGAGAATATTTACGGGCAGGTGAGGCCGGGGGTGGAGGTGCATGCCCGGCTGCACTGTTGTGCGAATAAGGCTCCGAACCCGAGCACTTTACGGATGTTGTACGCAACCGGACGGAATACGCGGCGGCTATACCGCAATGGGGACCGGACGCATCCGGCGCGGACGGGGCGGACAATGCCGGCGAAGGAAGAGGTACCGGAGAAGTACCACGAGTTGATCGACTGGTGGCAAAGTCAGACTCCTTCGATGGAGGAATCGCCTCAGCGGCCGAAGACATTCCTGGAGGTGATGCAGGAGTTACGGGAGGCGGGGGAAGGGGTTTGGAGCGGGGAGAATCCGGATGAGTATGTGAGGCGTTTGCGGGAGGAGTGGGATTGAGCCGGATCTTTCTGGATACCAATTTATTTATTTATTTTTATGAAGATTGCGGGGAGCGGACGCAGCAGACGCAGGAGTTGTTTGCGCGGATGAACGCGCGGAAAGACGAGATCTACACGTCTGCGTTGACGCTGGGGGAGTTGCTGGTGAAACCGGCGGAGAAGGGGAACGAGCGGCTGGCGCGGTTGTATGAGAGCCAGTTGGGGCCGCCGGCGATCACGATCATTCCGTTTGACAGGGCGTGCGCCGGGAGCTTTGCGCGGATCCGGCAGGACCGGAGCATCAAGGCGCCGGACGCGATACAGCTTGCGTGCGCGGCGCAGGCGCGGTGTGATCTGTTTCTGACGAATGATGACCGGCTGAGCCGGAAGATCATTGCGGGGATTCAGTTTATTACGTCAGTGGAGCGGGCGTTTTTGTAGCGGGTGAAGAAAGAGGAAAGCCCCGGGGCTGGGAGCTCCGGGGCTAGAGGGGCTATAAACGGCGAGCTGGGCCTCGCCGCCGAGGATGCTATAAGTCGATGACGACTTATTAAGTGCTTATAGTAGTGCAGCCTGAATGCCAAACCGCAGATGGGGAAAAATTCTCGCAAGTGATTGAAAACAGGTAAATATGGGTTCGGGGTCGATGTGTGAAATGGCGCATGTGAGCGATCTGACCACACCGGGGCGCACCCAAAGGGGGAGGAGCGGCGGCAGAAGGGTCACACATGGAGAAGGCCCCGGAGCTAGGAACTCCGGGGCCGTAGAGGGGCTAAATGGTGAGCTGGGTCTCACCATCGAGGATGATAAAGTCGATGACGACTTTATGAATTGTCTCTTAAGAGTGCAGGCGGAGTGCCAAAGCTGCACTGGGGCTAAGTGATTGAAAATGCACGAAAGTGAAGAAATATTCACTGGGGCAAAATGCGCAATTGGGTGATTTCCCGCTTCAAAAATGCCCCACAGCGGAAAGGAGGGGCCTTGAAAAGAGGAAAGGCCCCGAAGCTGGGATCTTCGGGGCCTTAAGGGGCTATAAGCACGACGAGCTGGGTCTCGTCGCCGAGGATGCTAACAAGTCGATGACGACTTACTCTGTTTATTTCATGTGCATTCGAACTTCCAGTCGTAACGATCTGCTAAGTTATTGAAAACACGTGGAGAGAACAGAGCAATCTGGGTTATACGGCGCAGAACAGTGGGGGAGGTTACGCAATGACTCACATTTTGCCAGGATGGGGCCGGGCGATATAATCGCAACGGCGGGACATTCATGCATCGTTTGTTAGAAACGGCCTCTTTCCGCAATCGCGACCGGGCGATGGCGAATCTCGGCTCTCTGTCAGCGGATCTTCCGGAAGATCTGCGATCACGCATCTATTTCCTTCTGAGCGGGGCGGCGGATCCGGACATGGCGCTGCATTGCCTGTCGCGGCTCCACAACGAGAAGCGGGAGGAGTTCCGAAGGTTGACGGCGAATCCCTCGTTGCTGCTGCCGCTGGTAACGGTATTTTCCAACAGCCGGTTCCTATCGGAGGAGATACTGCAACACCCGTCGTGGCTCGAGTCAGCGGTGATGGGGGGCGATCTCCACCACCTGCTGACCACGGAGGAGATGGAACTGCGACTGGAGGACTTTCTGCTGCAGCACGGGACGGGCGTTCCGTCGGCGCTCCAACTGGCTCAGTTCCGGCGGCAGCAGATTCTGCGGATGGTGCTGCGGGATGTTTCCGGGCTGTGCACGCTGGCGGAGGTCACGGAGGAGTTGTCGAACCTGGCCGATGCGATCCTGAATGTGACCTACCGCCACATTCGGGACGAGTTGACGAAGCGGCACGGGGCTCCGCGCTACGTTGATGAGACAGGCGTGTCGCGGGTGTGCGAGTTCAGCGTGCTGGCGCTGGGGAAACTGGGCGGACAGGAGTTGAACTACAGCTCGGATATAGACCTGATGTTCGTCTATTCGGCAAACGGGGAGACGGACGGCGAGCGATCGATCAGCAACAAAGAGTTTTTCAAGAAGGTGGCGACGCAGTACACGACGCTGCTGTCGACGTATACGGCGAGGGGGATGTGCTACCGGGTGGACCTGCGGTTGCGGCCGGACGGAAAGCTGGGTGAAGTTTGTATTTCGGTGGAAGGAGCGAGGCAATACTACCGGCAGCGGGGGCGCGACTGGGAGTTACAGATGTTGATCAAGGCGAGGGTGGCGGCGGGGGAGAAGGCTCCGGGGCGCGAGTTGCTGGACTTTGTGGAGCCGCTGATCTACTCTTCGACGCTCGATTTCTCGGCGGTGGAAGAGGTGTCGGCGACGCGGGAGCGGATACAGGAGAAGCTGCAACAGCGCCGAGGGACGGGAAAGGAGATTGACGTCAAACTGGCGCGGGGGGGGATCCGGGACATCGAGTTCCTGGTGCAATGCCTTCAGCGGCTGCACGGAGGGCGGGAACCATGGGTGCGGCACGGCGGGACGCTGCTGGCACTGTTCCGCTTGCGCGATAAGAACCTGCTTTCGGATTCGGAATACTCGCGGCTGTGCTCGGCATATGAATTCCTGAGGCATCTGGAACACCGGCTTCAATTCGAGGAGGACCGGCAAACGCACGTTCTGCCGCAGGACCGGGATGCGCTGGAGATACTGGCGCGCCGCATGCCGGCCTCGGAGTTGGGGAGCCAGGCTTCGGCGAGCCAGATGATGAGCCGGCTGCAGGAATACTTCGACGACGTAGGCGAGATTTATGAGCGGGTGATTCACGCGCAGCAGCCGATGTACTACACGGGAATGGTTGCCGCGCCGTCCGCGGAGGCGGCCGGCGACGAACCGAAACCCGCGGCGCAGGCAGAGCAGCCGCGGTTGGAGCAGTTGGACAGCAACCTGGTAAGGTTCCTGGACCAGAGGGCTCCGAACTTCGCGGCGGCGGTGAGCCGGGCGAATCTGAAGCGGGGCGGCAAGTCGTTCGAGCGGTATCTGGAGTGGGTGGTTCCGAATGCGGAGTGGCTGGAGTGGCTCGATTCGGATGGGGTACTGACAGGGTATCTGCTGGACCTGTTCGAGCACAGCGTGTATTTTTCCGAGCAGTTGATGCGGTTTCCGGAGATGCTGCAGGAGTTGCGGACAGTGCGGTTGCGTCCCGGCGTGGATGCGTCGATTGGCGAGGCGGCGGAATTGGAAGACGCCAACGATCTGCGGCGGTTTTTCAGGAGAGAGATGTTCCGCATTCAGAGCGAGAGCATTTGCCTGGGCACGCCGGTGTTCCAATGTCTGATGCGCACGTCGAACCTGGCAGACGCGGCGATCCGGGCGGCATACCGGATCGCGGTGAAAGAAGTGGCGCAATCGCATGCGCCGCTATCGGCGGGCTACGCGCCGGGCGAGCAGATGATGGTGATCGCGCTGGGGCGGCTGGGGATGCGGGAATTCGACCTGGGGTCGGACGCCGACCTGGTGTTCGTGATCCCGGACGAGGACGGGCCGGAGCACCAGTTCTGGACACGCGTGGCGGCGAAGATGATCGACCGGATTTCGGCCTACACGCGGGAAGGGTTCATGTTCGCCATCGACACGAGGCTGCGGCCCAATGGGAGAGAAGGCGAACTGGTGCAGATGGAGAGCGCATACAAGGACTACTTCGCGCAGCGGGCGGAAGCCTGGGAAGGGATCGCGTACCTGAAGTCGCGTTCGGTGACAGGGAACGTGGAGCGGTGCACGCAGTTTCTGAATGACCTGCAGGATTTGGATTGGAGGCGCTACGGGCAGAGCGGGCGGTCGCAGAAGCAGTTGCGGCTGATGAGGCAGAGGTTGGAGAAGGAGCAGGGACCGGAGAATCCGCTGAAGGCGGGGCGTGGCGGGTATTACGACATCGATTTCGCTTTGATGTATCTGCGGTTGAAGGGGGCGGGGATTTTCTACAAGGTGTTGAACACACCGGAGCGGATCGATGTGATCGAAAAGATGGGGCACCTGGAGCGGGCGGATGCGGCGTTTTTGCGGGATGCGGCGACGTTTTACCGCGCGCTGGACCACGGGTTACGGGTGCTGACCGGACAGGCGGAGGGGACGCTGCCGCGATCGAACTCGCAAAAGGAGATGCTGGCGGAACTGGTGGGGCGGTGGACTCCGGACCATCTGCACGATCAGGCGCTCGAGATGGAACTGGCGCAAATCCAGGACCGCACGCGCGAGTTCTTTGACCGGACCTTTGCAGGATGAGAGGAGAGCCGGTCCGGAGAGTGAGCCGGGAAGCGCCTGCTATCCTGGGCGGATGAGGCGCATTTCCGTCATTCTGTTACTCACGTGCGCGCTTCTTCCGGCAGAAGAGGGCATGTGGACGTTCAACAATTTTCCCAGCGATAAGGTGAAAGCAACGTACGGATTCTCTCCGGACAGGGAGTGGCTGGACAAGGTGCGTCTTTCCTCGGTGCGGCTGACGGAGGGTTGTTCGGCGAGTTTCGTTTCGAGTGAAGGGCTCGTGCTGACGAACCATCACTGTGCGAGCACTTGCATTCAGCAGATTTCGAGCGCGCGGAAAGATTATGCGGCGAATGGATTTTACGCGCAGACGGAGGGGGAGGAGGCGCGCTGCCCGGAGCAGGAAGCAAACGTTCTCATCGGGATCACGGACGTGACAGCGCAGCTTGCGGCGGCGACAAGAGGGATGCCGGACAAGGCGGCGAACGATGCGCGGAAGGCGGAGATCGCAAAGATCGAGAAGGCGTGCGCGACAAGCGAGCGGCTGCGCTGCGAGGTGGTGTCACTGTATGGCGGGGGCGTCTACGACCTGTACAAGTACCAGCGTTATCAGGATGTGCGGCTGGTGTTCGCTCCGGAATTCGCCATCGCCTTTTTCGGCGGCGATCCGGACAATTTCATGTTTCCACGCTATGACCTGGATCTGACATTTCTGCGGATTTACGAAAACGGGAAGCCGCTGCGGACCAAGCATTATTTTCCCGTTTCGCGCGGCGGCCCGAAAGCGGAGGAACTGGTATTTGTTTCCGGCAATCCGGGATCGACAAACCGGCAGGACACGATTTCGATGCTCGAAACGCAGCGGGATGTGATTACCTTCCGCAAACTGCTGTACCTGGCCGAATACCGCGGATTGCTGACGGAATTTCAGACGCGCGGCGAGGAGGAGAAGCGGATCTCGCAGGACGAGTTGTTTACGGTGGAGAACTCGCTGAAGGCGTACACGGGGGAGGAGGAGGCGCTTCTCGATGAGCGGTTTTTTGCGCAGAAGCGGGGCGAGGAACGGGAGTTTCGCAAGCGCGTCGAAAGCGACCCGGCGCTGCGGCGCAAGTACGGCAAGGCGTGGGATGAGATTGCGCGGGTGGAGGGGAAGCACCGGCAGTTATGGCCGGCGTACCAATTCGTGGAGATCCTGTACGGCTTCCGGTCCGATCTCTACCGGCACGCGCGGCGGCTGGTGCGAATGGCGGAGGAATATTCGAAGCCGAACGGGGAGCGGCTGGCGGAATACGCCGATGCGCGTAAGCCGGAAGTGACGCAGGCGCTGTTGAGCGCGGCTCCGATCTATCCGGAGTTTGAGACGGAGACGCTCACGTGGTCGCTGACGAAGTTGAGAGAGGTGCTGGGGCCGGATGACCCGTTTATCCGGAAGCTGTTCGGCAAGCGGTCGCCGCGGGAGGTGGCAACCGAGGCGGTGCAGGGGACGGCGCTGCGGGATGTGGCAGCGAGGAAGAAGCTGATGGAGGGCGGGAAAGCGGCGCTCGCGGCGTCGCACGATCCGATGATCGCGCTGGCGGAACTGGTGGATCCCCACGCGCGGGAGATCCGCAAGAAGATGGAAGACGAAGTGGAGTCGGCGCTGACGATCAGCGAGGAGAGCCTGGCGAAGGCGCGGTTCGCGGTGTACGGGAAGTCGATCTATCCGGATGCGACGTTCACGCCGCGGCTGACGTACGGGCAGGTGAAGGGCTGGGAGGAGAAGGGCCGGGCGGTGCCGCCGTTTACGAATCTGGGCGGGGCGTTCGAACGCGCGACGGGGCGCTTTCCGTTTGCCTTGCCGGAGAGCTGGCTGCGGGCGAAGACGAAGCTGAACCTGCAAACGCCGTTCAATTTCGTGACGACGAACGATATTATCGGCGGGAACTCGGGCTCTCCGGTGATCGACAGGAACGCGGAGCTTGTGGGGTTGATTTTCGACGGCAACATCCATTCGCTAGGGGGAGATTACGGGTTTGACGCAGCGTTGAACCGGGCGGTGGCGGTGGATTCGGCGGCGATTCTGGAGGCGCTCGATAAGGTGTATGGGGCGGGGCGGGTGCTGGGGGAGTTGCGGCGGCAGTAGTTGTAGTGCTTGTCGAATGTGGAGCGTTGTTCACATCCTGGCGACAGCCTCGACGATGGCGTCGCCGTTGCGGAAGAGTTCGGGTTTGATTTCGGCTCCAATACCGGGGGCTTCCGAGGCCGTGAGATATCCATTGAGCGGCACGGGGACGTGGTTGAGGAAGTAAGGGTACTGGTGGGTGTACTTCCAATAGTTGGTTTCCATGATGAGGAAGTTCGAGAGCGCGGTGCAGACGTGGATGGAGCAGAGATAGAGAAGAGGGCCGCCGCAGGTGTGGGGCGAGGTGGGGATGAAGTAGGTGTCGGCCATGTCGGAAACCTTCTTCGCCTCAGAGGGCCCGCCGCACCAGGTGAGATCGTACATGAGGACATCGCAGGCCTTGCGCTCGAAGAATTCGCGATATTCATAGCGGCCGGCGAGGGTCTCGCTCATGCAGATGGGGACGCTGGTTTCGGCGGCGAGGCGGGCGTAGCTATCGGCGTTGCTCATGAGCATGGCGTCTTCGAGATACATGATGTGGAAGGGCTCGAGGGCTTTGGCGATGCGCTGGGCGCTGGGGAGATCGAAGCGGCCCCAGCAATCGACGGCGATGTCCATTTTGAGTCCGACCTTGTCGCGGATCTCGCGAATCCAGCCCATGCCGTTCTCGAGGGCCGCATTGGAGAGGTAGTGATCGGGAGCGGAGAATGGGTAGATTTTCATGGCGGTGATGCCGCGATCGAGGAGGAACTGGACGATTTTCATGGTGTCGCGGCCCATCGTCGTTTCGTTGATGGCCCAATAGTCGGTGGTGGTGTTGTAGACGCGGAGGCGAGGTCTGGTCTTGCCGCCGAGGAGGCGATAGAGGGGGAGACCGGAGGCCTGGCCGAGGATGTCGAGTTGCGCCATGTTGATGGCGCTCAAGATACGCATGTCGGCTCCGCCGGCGTTGCGCATGGCCATGCGGTGGTAGAAGGCGCGCCAGATGCCGTCGATGTCGCGGGGGTCGCGGCCGACGAGTGTGGGCGCGTAGTCGCGGAGCGCGCCGATTTCGCCCTGATGGAATGGATAGGTTTCGCCCGTGCCAGTCAAGCCGCGGTCGGTGTGAAGGCGGACCCAGCAGAATTCGGCTCCATCGGAGCCGCCCGAGCCGCCGCCGATGTGGATGCCTTCACGGAAGGTGACGGCATCGACCTGGGTGATTTTCATCGGCTGAGTATTGTCGATGGCGGATTGAAGGGAATGAGGGATCAGGGCGGCACCGAGGGCGGCTGCCGATTTGAAGAAGGTACGCCGGGAAGGATTGCACATAGTGGATGCTCGTAGTGCGCGGGTGGCGCACGTGATTTGTAGACTACCACGCGGGAATCGGCGGAATGCTTTCACGCGGGCCGGCAGACATGGTTAGACGCCGGCGCGCCAGTGGGCGGCCAGGCGGTAGACAGCGGCTCCGGCGCCAATGGTGCCGATGGCGACAAGTGAGATCCAGGGTTGGAAGAGGATGCCCCAGACAATCATGGCGAGGCCGACGACGATGTAGGAGGCGGGAATGAGCGGATAGAGGAAATTGAGCGCGGGGAGGCGGCGCCAGTCGCTCCGGCGGCGAAATACGAAGACCGAGGTTACGGCGAGGACGCTGAAGATGGTTAGGCTGAAACCGATGTAGGTGAGGAGATTGGGGACCCGCGTACCAGTGAAGAGGATGGCGCAGGCTCCCTGGCTGAGGATGGCCACGACGGGGGTGCGCCACTTGGGATGGAGTTTGCCGGCGGCGGAGGGAAAGAGCCCATTCAAAGCCATGGCATAGTAGACGCGCGGGCCGATGGTGACCATGGCGTTGACGGCAGCCATGAGAGAGATGGTCATGAGGACGCGGAAGATGGCGGCAGCTTCGTCTCCGAAGAGATAGTGCACGGAGACCTGCCCGACGGCGATGACGTTGAGCAACTCGGAGGGCGGGGCGGCATAGAGGAACACAACGTTGAGGCCAAGGTAAAGGACGGCGACGCATGCCGTGCCCATGGCGAGGGCGCGGGGCAGTGTACGCTCGGGGTTGCGGAGTTCCTCGGCGACGTAGGTAGCGGCATTCCAGCCGCTGTAGCCCACCATGACCCAGAGAAGCTGAATCAGGAAATCGACGGGGAGGGGCCGGGCGGAGGTACGCGGCACCGCCTCGTGGAAGTGCTCCCACTTGCCGGCTCCGAAAAGCAATCCGGAAGCAATGAGAATGATGATGATGGTGATTTTGGCGAGGGTAAGGGCGTTCTGAACGCGGGATGCGCGCTGCAATCCGAAGCAGTTCAAGAGAGTGGAAGCCGCAATGAGTGTGGCCGCCGTCAACTGCTCGGACCCAAACTGCAAGGGGAAGAACGCCGGTCCGAAGGTGACGGAGTAGCCGCCCGCCGTGGGAAACACGCGGGCGAAGTAGTAGGCGAAGATGAGGGCGTTGGTAGCGATGGGCGCGGAGAAGCCGGCGAAGAATGACATCCATCCGGTCATGAATCCCCAGGCTTTGCCGTAGGCTCGAGTGAGGTAGACGAATTCCCCTCCGGAACTGGGGAAGTTGATGCCGAGTTCGGCGTAACTGAGCGCGCCGGCGAAGGCGAAGGCGGCGCCTATGCTCCAGGCGGCGATGATGAGCAGCGGCTTACCCAGCGCACCCAACATGAGGCCGGTGGTGCCGAATATGGTGGCGCCGATCATGTTCGAGATGACCATGGCGGCGGCGCTCCCCGAGCCCAAGAGCCTGGGGAGAGCCGTGTCGACACTGGCCGGCGGCGTGCCGCGCATGTTCGTGGGGCCTAGCGGTCCACACGCGGAGCGGGCACAGGCACGTCCGTCCGCTGCTCCTTCATTCTGCGGTTGCGCATGTCGCCAAGGAACTGTTGGGTGTAGCGGCGGTTCAGGTCGATGGTGGCTACCGCGGCGGTTCCGCGCTCGCGCGCCCAGGAGATGCGCTCGCCGTCGGGATCCATGATGTAGGTGGGGTGGTCATAGCCGCTGGTGATGAGAAAGATCCGGTTTTCGATGGCGCGGGCTTTGGCGAGAGTCTCATCGCCGCCCCAGATGGGGAGCAGGATCATTTCGGCTCCCTGCGCGGCGAGGGCCTTCGCCGGATCGGTATAGAAGACGTCGTAGCAGATCATCAGGCCGATTCGTCCGAAATCGGTATCGAAGACGGGGTATTCGTTTCCGGGAGTGAGCCCGGCTTCATATTCCTCGCGCGGAAGGTAGACCTTGCGATACCTGCCGGCCAAGCGGCCTTCGCGGTCGATGAGGACAGCGGTGTTGTAGACGGCGGGTCCTTCCTTTTCGTAGAGGCCCGCGACGACGTAGGAGTGACGCTCGCGGGCGAGTTTTCCGAGGCGCTGGGTGGTGGGTCCGGGAACAGGTTCGGCCACCTGGACGTAGGGGATTCCGGTGCCGACTACTGTCATGCCCTCGGGAAAGAGGATGATGTCCATGGGGCCTGGCGCGGCCTGGTCGAGCGCGTTGATGAAGCGCTCGACGTTCTCTTCGCGCGACTTGAGATGAGAGGGGCGGAGATTGATGGAAGCGATGCGGATCTTGCGTTCCCTGGGCGCGGAGACGGGTTCGAGACTGACGTCATCCCACCACACCGTGCCGCCGGGAGCATTGCTCAGGAACAGTTGGAGGACGGCGGAACCGGCGCGGTCCGGCGCGGGGATGTCGAGCCAGGTTTTCGTCCATTCGCCTTCCTGCTTTGTTTTGTAGATATAATCGGGCTGCCCGGCGCGCTTGCCGGCGGCATCGCGCCAATCCACGCGGGGGACAATCTGCCAGGTGGGATAACGAACGCCCTGGGATTTGTAATAGGCCGTGAAACGGTACCATTTGCCGGCTTCAATGCCGCTGACGGTGTGCTCCCAGCCGCCGTGAACGGCAATGTTGCTGTCGCCGG
>JADLBG010000822.1 GCA_020847895.1 Bryobacterales bacterium | reverse complement strand
TAGACTAATGGGTGGGGACAATAAAAACGGCCTGACTGGTTTCCCAGCCAGGCCGCGGATCTTTGATGGTCGAGAAGTGTTAAACTTATTTCACTCCTATCCTTGCCGTCTGTCAAGCCCCAATTTTACGGGAGGAAAGCATGGGGAAATCCACCGCGAGAGTAACAGCGGCAAACGGGGCAACGGAGTGATTTTCTTCCTGCTTATCAAAATCTAAAGCGATCGAGGATTCCACGCAGCCAGGAGCGTTTTTGCGGTCCGGAGGATGCGCCGGCATGTTCCTCTTCCCAACAGGCGTCGACGAGCAGGGAGAGGCAATCGGTGATGGCGGCGCGTTCGTTGAGGCCGATGGCGGAGGGAGCGAGCAGTTGCGGGGCGGATTGGCCGAGAGTGGTGTGAAGCAGTCCGGACCAGGGATCGCGGAGGCCGAATTTCATGCTCAGGGCGCGGGCGCGAGGGAGCAGAGGCATCAGGCGCTGGTGGGCTTCGGTGTAGGCGTGATGCTCGGCAGGGAGACCGGAGGGGGCGCGGGCAGATTGGCGGTAGGCGGCTTCCCAGGAATCGACGGCGCGCAAGTATTGTTCGACGGCATCGCGCAGCTCGAGCGCGAAGTCGAGATCCGAAGCGAGTTGGCCGACGGCGATGCGCTTGCGGTTCATGTACCGGGGCTATTCCCAAGGTAGCAGCGATCGGATTCAGAGCACAGTGTTGTCACCACTCGTAGCGTTAACAAGGTGTACCTCGATAATACAAGTCAAAGCATTTCCTTGAGAGCGTTGACAAGTACATTTAGGGTAGCTAAGGCTTTACTTTCGGCCGGAACCGGATGTACCCCCGGCGCGATGATTCAGCGAAGCCTTCATCGATCAGTAGCGCCGCCAGATACACTGCCGGGTTCATCTTGATTTTGAGATTTTTCTGGATGAATTCTCCTAAGCTGCCGGGCGACGGATCATCGAATTTGCCCCCAACCGGCGCTTCCTGGCCCTGAAAGCGAGCCAGCAGCGCATCCATGAACGGCTTGGGAAACTTGATCGGATAAGACATTCGGCCAGGCCACCTCGGCGCCTCTGGTGACAGACCCTGATACACGGAATTGCGCCCGTCCCGAGCGTGTCGAACACCAACGCGAGCCGGCGGGCAGGGGCAAGGCGTTGTCAGATGTTGTGGCCCTCTCATGGTTGTTGACGGGCGCAACGGCCGCGCAGGTGACCAGCAGGCTCTCAAACTCGTTTTCGGGAATGCGTAGATAGTTCCCGATCCGGATGGACTTCAATTTTCCTCCTGTAATCAATGTCGTGATTTCGTCAGCGCTGACTTTTAGGTGCTGGGCCGCTTCTTCGGGTGTTAGGTAGCTCTGCATAGATATCCCATCCCTCTACTGTAGATTTGGGCTATGACCGACCGATAAGCAGGGCTGTTCTTCGCATCTTGCGCGTCAAAAGCTTGCCGGTGCGGCGAATGTAGGCTACAATCTACGCTGAAAGTGCGTAGATTGTTCATTCATGAACTTCCAGACTGGCCGCACTTCCGCTGGCATCGGGAACGGCTCGCCGAAACTCTTGCTGACGTCCGTCATCGCCAGGGCAGGCTCATCGGCCATATGGAGGCTCTCGGGTTCGACCTGCGGCAAGAGGCCGTCCTCAAGACCCTGACGTCCGACGTTCTCAAGAGCAGCGAGATCGAGGGCGAAAAGCTGGATGCGGAACAGGTCCGGTCTTCCATTGCCCGCCGCCTTGGGATGGATATAGACGCTCTGAAGCCGGTGGACCGTGACGTCGAGGGCGTCGTCGAAATGATGCTGGACGCCACGCTGCATTACGACCAGCCTCTCACGGCGGAGAGACTGTTCGCCTGGCATGCTTCCTTGTTTCCGGCGGGGCGCAGCGGCATGGCCAGAATCAGGGCAGGGGCGTGGCGCGAAGACAGCACCGGACCGATGCAGGTGGTCTCCGGCCCCGTTGGCAAGCAGCGCGTCCACTATGAAGCGCCGAAGGCTGCGCGGCTCGATTCCGAAATGCGTGCATTCCTTGACTGGTTCGCGACAGAATCCGCCATCGATCCGGTGCTCAAGGCCGGGCAGGCGCATCTCTGGTTTGTCACCATCCATCCGTTCGACGACGGCAACGGCCGTATCGCGCGCGCCATCGCCGACATGGCCCTTGCGCGTTCGGAAAGAAGCCAGCAGCGATTCTACAGCATGTCGGCGCAGATCCGGCTGGAGCGCAATGCTTACTACGACATTTTGGAGCAGACGCAAAGGGGAACGATGGACGTCACTCCATGGATGGAGTGGTTTCTTGGGTGTCTCGGCCGGGCGATCGAAGGAGCACAGACGAGCGCTCGGTGCGGTTCTCGCCAAGGCGCGTTTTTGGGAGAGTATTCGGAACATTGCACTGAACCACCGCCAGCGGCTTGTGCTGAACCGGCTACTGGATGGATTTGAAGGCAAGTTGACGACATCCAAGTATGCGAAGCTCACCGGGTCTTCTCACGATACGGCGCTGCGGGACATTCTGGCGCTGATCAGGCGTGGCATCCTCGTTCAGAACCCCGAAGGCGGCCGCAGCACCAGTTACTCACTGGCGGCGCGGCCTCAGACCAACGATTAGCATTAGCCGCTCTACAGCCGCACAATCTTATCCGAGTGATACTTCTTCAGCGCATTGCGCGTATCCACGATCAGCCGCGCGTTTTCGACCACCGAGCCATAGTCGAACTGCGCGTGGTCCGTCACAATGACCACGCAATCCGCCTCGGAGACGGCGCGCGCCGGGTCGCTTGCCTCCATTTCGACGCCGTGATCGCGCAGGGCGGGCACGAACGGATCGGAGAAAGTAACTCTGGCGCCGCGCTTCTGAAGCAGCAGGATGATGTCGAGGGCGGGGGATTCGCGGACATCGTCGATGTCGCGCTTGTAGGCGACGCCCATGATGTGCACGTGAGAGCCCTTGAGCGGCTTGGTGTGCTCGTTGAGCGCGCCCTGGATTTTGTCGAGTACGAAGTGCGGCATGTGGCCGTTGATGTAGCCGGCCAGTTCAATAAAGCGGGCCTCGATGCCGGCCTGCCTGGTTTTCCAGGAGAGGTAGAAGGGATCGATGGGGATGCAGTGCCCGCCGAGCCCCGGGCCGGGGTAGAAGGGCATGAAGCCGAACGGCTTGGTGGCGGCGGCGTCGATGACTTCCCAGACGTTGATCCCCATGCGGTCGCACATCAGCGCCATTTCGTTGACCAGGCCGATGTTGATCATGCGGAAGGTGTTTTCGAGCAGCTTCACCGTTTCGGCGACCTCCGTCGAGCTGACGGGGACCACGGTTTCGAGCGCCTGTTTGTAGAATAAGGCTCCAAGGCGGGTACATTCCGGCGTGATTCCGCCGACCACTTTCGGGATGTTGACCGTCTGGAACTTGGGATTGCCGGGGTCGACGCGTTCCGGCGAGAAGCAGAGAAAAATCTCTTCGCCCACGCGAAGATCCGGCCGCTGGAGCATGGGCATGAGGAGTTCGGAGGTGGTGCCGGGATAGGTGGTGGATTCGAGGATGACCAGCATGCCGGGATGGGCGTAGCGGGCAATTTCGTTGCACGCCGACACGATGTAGCTCATGTCGGGGTCTTTGGTTTTGCGCAGCGGCGTGGGCACGCAGATGTTGATGGTGTCGAGACCGGCAATCGCGGAGAAATCGGTGGTGGCGCGCAGTTTGCCATTCTCCACCAGTTGGCG
>JADLBG010000821.1 GCA_020847895.1 Bryobacterales bacterium | reverse complement strand
CTTCGGTGATCTTGTCGCCCGTGGTATGAATGATCTCGATGCGGCATTCCTCGCCGCGCGCCGTGAGCTGGTCCTTCACCCAGTTGGCTTGCCAGAGGGCGAGTTGTGAGCCGCGAGAACCGATGGTAAGCATGTGTCAGTCCGGTAAGCGGAAGACCCGCCGCACGAATTCGATGGCGTGATGCGTTTCGCCGCGCCCCGCCTGCCGCCGCAACTCCGCGATCGGCCCGTGCGCGATCTTCCCCAGGATTCCTTTCGTCAAGGCGTCGACCGCCTCTTCCTGCTGTCTGGTGAGCGTCCCCAGTTTCGCCCGCACGCGGTCCAGTTCGGATTGCCGGATCTGCTCGAGCTGGCTTTGCAGGCTGACAATGGTGGGCGTGACCTCGCGCTCGCGCAGGCGGGCGAGCATCTTTTCCACCTCTTCCTCGATGATGCGCTCGGCATCATCCGCCTCCGCCTGGCGCGAGCGGCGATTCTGCTCCACCACCCGTCCCATGTCATCGATGTCGTACAGGAAGACGTTGTCCACCTTGTTGATCTGTGGGTCGATATTGCGAGGCACGGCAATGTCGATGAGGAAGATGGGGCGGTTGCGCCGCTGGTGCATGACGTCCTTCATCATTTCCCGCGTGAGAACATAATGCGGCGCTCCGGAGGAAGTGATGACGATATCCACCGCCGGCAACATCGCGGCGAACTGCTCGTATGGCACCGCTTTACCCTGGAACAGACCCGCCATCTCGCGCGCCTTCTCCTCGGTGCGATTGGTGACATAGATCTGGCTGGCCCCCGCGCGGTGCAGGTGGCGCGCCGCCAGTTCCGACATCTTTCCCGCGCCGATCAGCAGAATCGCGCGTCCGTTCAGATTGCCGAAAATCTCCCGCGCCAGCTCCACCGCGGCGTAGGAAACGCTTACCGCATTCTGCCCGATCTCCGTCTCTGTCCGCACGCGCTTGGCTACGGAAAAGGCGCGCGTCATCAGCCCGTCGAGGAAGCCGTTGAGCGCGCCCGAGGACTTGGCGGCGGCGTAGGCGTCCTTCAACTGCCCCAGGATCTGCGGTTCGCCTACCACCATTGAATCCAGGCTGGCGGCCACGCGGAAGAGATGCCGGATGGCATCCCTGCCCTGGTAATGATAGAGATGCGGCGACAGCAGGTTGCGCGGCATCTGCCGCGTTTGCTCGAGAAATTGTTCGACGATCGTCTGGCCGTCGCCTTCGTCGAGCGAGATCACCACCTCGACACGGTTGCAGGTGGAGAGGATCATCCCCTCGCTGACGCCGGCCTGCACGAGCAGTCCCAGGGCTTCACCCAGTTGCTGCGCGGGGAAGGCTACCCGTTCCCGCACCTCCACCGGCGCCGTGCGGTGATTCAGTCCTGTGATGTGGAAACTCATCGCTCGAGCAAGACTTTCCGTAGTCCGACATGCGCGGCCCAGGTGAGCGCCGCGCAACCCATTAGAGTAATGGAAAGCACAGCCGCTTTCCTGCCGCGCCATCCGGCCATGTTTCTCAGGAACACCGCACCCAGGCACAAAGCCCAGGTAATGATTGCCACCTGGATGCGCGCATCCAGAATCCAGCGCGTCCCCGACTCGATGAAGGCCCAGGTGAGCCCGGTCACCACACCGCAGGTGATAAAGATAAAGGAAATCGACAGCGCCTTGGTGGTGATGGAATCGAGCGTCCCAAGCGGCGGGAGGTGTTCAAACCAGGCGCCCGGGCGTTTGTTCTTCAACTGCCGCTCGCGCACGAGATAAAAGAGGGAAGCGCCCGCGGTCAGAAGCAGCGCCGCATAGCCCGAAAGCACGCTCAACACGTGAACCAGCAGCCAGCCTTCCCGCAGACCGGGACTCGGCCATCCCGCCACCGGCAGTTCCATGGCGCCCACCAAAGTCATCACAAAAACAAGAGGAAGCAGGAAGATCGAAAGCGGCGCGAACTGGTATTTCCAGCGCACGAACAGAAAAACCAAGGCAATGAGGAAGGCAAGCAGAGAGGCCGATTCGTAGAAATTCGCCACCGGAAGCTGTCCGGTTGCGCGGGTCAGTTCCACCAGCGAAACCATGTGCAGGACAACCGCCACGCCGAAACCCGAAAGCGCCACCCGCTCGAGGAAATTCCGTTTCCCAAACAGGGTAATCAGGGCGTGTAGCAAGCCAAAGAAATATAGGGTGGCTGCGATGCGCAGCCAGAAAACGCTCGATTCCTGCATGACCCGGTCCGCTTTCCCTATTGTAACCGAGCCGGATGTTGGCAATTTTCGGTCATGAAAACGGTAGCATCAGAGGGAAGGAGTGAACCAACCGATGGAGAAAGTAAGTCCGTTGTTTGGCAAGAAAGCGATCGTGACGGGAGGGACCCGGGGGATCGGTAAAGAAATAGCGAAGATGCTGCTTGGCCGCGGCGCCGCCGTCGCCATCTGTGGCAGATCGGAGGAGGGCGTGCAGAAAGCTGTTCGGGAACTGGCGGCAGAAACCGGAGGCAGGATCATTGGCGGGAAGTGTGATGTCACCGATGCGGGGGATATACGAAAGTTTTATTCCTATACCGACGATAACTTGGGTGGCCTCGACATCCTGGTGAACAATGCTGGAATCGGTATCTTTCGTCCGGTCGCTGATCTTCTCCCCGAGGAATGGCATCAGACCATCGAGACGAACCTTTCAAGCGTCTTTCATTTCTGTCATCTCGCCATGGAACGGTTTCGCAAGGGAAATGGAGGGTTTGTGGTAAACATATCGAGTCTTGCCGGGAAGAACGCATTCGCGGGCGGCGGCGCCTACAACGCGAGCAAGTTCGGTTTGAATGGTTTCACTGAAGCGCTGATGCTTGACCATCGTGCCGATAACGTAAGAGTGTGCTCCGTGATGCCGGGAAGCGTGGCAACCGCGTTTTTCGGCTCAGAGAACAAGGCCGATTGGAAGATTCAGCCCGAGGACGTGGCCGAAGTGGTACGGATGGTTTTGGAAATGCCGGAACGAACCATGGTGAGCCGGGTGGAAATTCGCCCGTCGAAGCCGGCTAAATAACAGAAGGCGAGGGATTTGCATTGGACTACAAAGGGTCGGGGAAGGGATTGGAGGCGCGCTTGCTTCGAGAATGTCTCGGAGGCGCCTGGAGAAGGCCGGATGACATTGCCGCGGCGAGGAACGATAAGCGCGCGCGGACCGGCTCAGGCTGGTTTGGCCCGGATGGCAGGTTTAAGGGAGAAGCAGCAATGACGAAGTTAGGCATCCCGCTCGACGCATCCCGCACGGGGCGCGAAGCAGAATCATTCGATCGCCGGTTGCGGCGCTTTATCGTCGGCCAGGACGAAGCGATCGACCAGATTGTCAACATCTACCAACTCTACCTGACCGGAATGACGCCTCCGGGACGTCCCATCGGTAATTTCCTCTTCCTCGGCCCCACCGGATCGGGCAAGACGCGCACCGTCGAAGCAACCGCCGAGAGCCTCGTGGGAAACTCGCGCGCGGTCATCAAGATCGATTGCGCTGAATTCCAGCACAGCCATGAAATCGCCAAACTCATCGGCTCGCCCCCCGGCTATCTCGGACATCGCGAAACCCACCCCCTCCTCAGCCAGGAAGTGCTCAACCTCTATCACGGCGATGCCTGCAAGATCAGCTTCGTCCTGTTCGATGAAATCGAAAAGGCGAGCGATGCCCTCTGGAACCTCCTCCTGGGAATCCTCGACAAAGCCACCCTCACCCTCGGCGACAACCGCCGCGTCGACTTCAGCAAAGCCATGATCTTCATGACCAGCAACCTCGGCGCCTCCGAAATGAACTCCATCCTCTCCCCCCGCCTCGGCTTCCATTCCCTCGATAGCGCCGCGCGCTCGAAGCCGGCGAAGATGGACGAGCAAACGGCGGCGAAGATCTCCCGCACGGGCATCGACGCCGCGCGTCGCAAGTTCACCCCGGAATTCATGAACCGCCTGGACAAAACCGTGGTCTTCCGTCCTCTTGGCGAGGCCGAACTGCGCAGGATCCTCGACATCGAACTCGGTCTGGTCCAGCAGCGGGTTCTCAATAACGCCGGGGATAACCCGTTCGTCTTCACCACGACTGAGCTGGCCAAGGAGTTTCTCCTCAACCAGGGTACCGACAGCAAGTACGGGGCCCGCCACCTGAAGCGCTCCATCGAGAGGCTCCTCGTGCAGCCCATGTCCAACCTGATTGCCACGGACCAGATCCGCCGCGGAGATTGGATCCGGGTCGACTTCTCCTCCACGGACAGCAAACTCGGTTTCTTCAAGGACGCCGAAGGGCTCCCCATGCAGGCCATGGCGGAACTGATGGACCAATCGCTGTTCCATCTCAACCACGCTCTCACGCAGGCAGCCGTGATCGAACCGCCCAGAACCGTGCAGGCCCGCTCGAGCCGCCGCGGTTGACTCCCTTTCCGCGCCAGGATCGCTCCCGGCGTGAGGCGCCTCGCGGGGCTATGATTTAGAGGGAGCGCCGAGGTTAGGCGTCATTCCCCTCACCATCATGAAACTCGCCGACCGCATGAACCGCATCCTTGTCGAGGGCGCCTTTGAAGTGCTGCAAAAAGCCCGCGCCCTCGAAGCGCAGGGCCGCAGCGTCATTCACCTCGAGATAGGTGAACCCGATTTCGAGACCCCGCGTCACATCATCGAAGCGGGAAAGGAAGCCCTCGACGAGGGCTGGACGCACTACGGGCCAACCCCGGGCTACCTCGATTTCCGCCAGATCATCGCGGACTATGTCAGCCGCACCCGCGGCATCCGCGCGGGCGCGGAAAATGTCTGCGTCGTCCCAGGCGGAAAGCCAATCCTCTTCTTTCCCATGCTCGCTCTCCTTGAACCGGGCGATGAAGTC
The DNA here is from genome assembly GCA_020847895.1 of Bryobacterales bacterium. Classification (GTDB taxonomy): domain Bacteria; phylum Acidobacteriota; class Terriglobia; order Bryobacterales; family Bryobacteraceae; genus CADEFT01. The sequence continues at coordinate 77 of JADLBG010000821.1, read as the reverse complement.
ATCTTCCCCAACCCCGGCTTTCCCATCTATGAGTCGATGGTGCGCTTTCTCGGCGCGACGGGAGTCTACGTCCCGCT
>JADLBG010000820.1 GCA_020847895.1 Bryobacterales bacterium | reverse complement strand
GTGCCCGTCATTCACCAGGCCGTCGCGGTGAAGGCGGCAATCGACGCGCTTGAGGCGGGCTTCCAGGACGACCGGGACCCAAACTTCTGACCGGGGAGTGGCCGGAACAGCCCTCCCTCCGATACCTGGTCCACTGGGCACTGCGGCGCGATGAGCTCTGCGATCCGGGGTTATGCCCGGAGACACCGGACGGCGGCCGGTGCGACCACTGCCCGTTGGACCGCCTGGATGCCGCCCAGTCCTCCGAGACCGGCCTGCTCATCCGCCGCGCCATCGATCTCCGGGCAGCTCTGAAGCTCAGTGTCCGGATCGGCCTCGAAGAGATCCGGGCTGATGAGTTCCTCGCCATGCTCGTCCTCGAAGAGGAACGGGACAAGCATGAAGCGGAGGCTATCCGTACAGGTAAACGACCTTGACGAGTTTAGACCGGTAGATCGACTTCCGGGGGTTCTCGATGGTGAAGAACTCGTCCGCACCCAGCAGGTGGGCAGCCGCCAGGTGGAGGGAGTCCATCGCGCTCACACCCGACCGGGCCGCTTCGCGACTCGCACGTTCCAGGATCAGCCGAACGTCGTTGAACATCACTGCGCACTGGAAGTACTCGCGGTAGAAGCGGTACTCCTCGTGTCGCTTGTTGAAGAGCGCCTTCGGGCAGCATTCATGGCGAACAAAGGGACTGCTCAGAAAAACACGCCTTGGATCTTCCAAGACCGCCAAGGCTCGCTCCCGTAGATCGGGCCGGCCTTTGTAGGCCGTGATCAGCACGCCCGTGTCGAGGAAGGTTCGGACGAGCCGGCCAGGCACTAACGAGTGCCCCGCCGTTCGGCGACCTCGCGCTCCAACTCGCGACGATTCAGGAGCTTCGCCCCCGATGCCTCGTGCTTTTCGGCCAGCCTGCGGAGAACGCGACCAAGCTCAGAAACGTTCTCCCTCGGCGGGGTCCCGTTTCGCTTGGGCGACGAGTTTCGCGTGGCCTTTGCCATGACTCCATCTTACCGCTGATTCCGCATGGCCGATAACAAGCTCGAACTGGTCGTCGAAGTCGATACCAACAGGGCCAATGCGTCCATCAAAACAGTCAACTCGGGCCTGTCGAGCATCGAGCAGACGGCAGCGAAGGCTGCGCATGGCGCCTCGTCCAGCATCGACGGCATGACCGCAGCCATGGTGAAGGGCGCTACTGCGGGCAGCCTGCTGGCCGACGCCATCAAGAGCGCGGTCGCCTGGGCCAAGGAGTTCACGGTCGGCTCCGTCATGATGGCCGCGGAGAACGCGAAGGTCGAGGCTTCCTTGAAAGCGCTGGCAACCGCGCACGGAGTGGGTGCGGCGGCGGCCACGAAGCAAGTGGCGGCGATTGAAGAGATCGGCTTCGAGTTTACCGAGGCGGCACATGCCGTGCAGCGCCTCATCGTCGCCGACATGGACCTGGCCAGGGCCGAGGGTCTAGCGAAACTCGCGAAGAACGCAGCCGCGGTCCAGAACGTGTCCGCTGGCGAAGCGATGGATGCGATTGTCCTCTCCATCGAGTCCGGCGCTTCGCGCGGGCTCCGCACGCTGGGGCTGTTCGTCGACTTCCAGAAGGAAGTTCTCATTCAGGAACTGAAGCTGGGCCGCGCGCTGACCGATGCCGAGGAGAAACAGGTTCGGTACAACGCGGTGATGCGAGAGGGGGCGAAGATCCAGGGCGCCCATGCCGCCGCTTCTCGGACTGTGGAGGGGCAACTCGGAGCACTGCGCCGCGAGTTCAACAACCTGCGGGAGGACATCGGAGCCAAGTTCCAGGATGATCTCCGTGCGCTGATCGGCAACCTGCGGGGCCTGGTCGGTTGGCTGAAAGAGAACACTGACCTCCTCACCAAGTTTGGCGAGACCGCCCTGTGGGTGGCCGGCGTCCTCGCCACCTATGGTCTGGCCACCAAGATCATGGAACTGGCCAAGGCGATCGCCGCTCTCAACCTGGCCAGCCTGAACCCGTATGCGCTGCTCGCCGGTGGCGTGGTTGCGGCGGGCGCCATCGTCTACTCGGAGTGGAAAAACACCCAGGAACAACTCAAGGCTCGCTACGACGAGATGGAGCGGCAAGCCCTCCGCGATGACCTCTTCAAGGGCAAGGTCAAAGTGGATGACCTTCGCAAGAAGGGCATGACGGATGACCAGATCCGGGAGTTGATCTCCGGCAAGAAGCTGTTGCCCGGGGAGACCTTCGAACTCGGCGGCCCGAAGATCACCGTCAAAAACTCGAACGAGCCGGACCTCGATGCTCTGAAACGTGCGCAGGAGATCCGGAAACGGCAGGCACAGGCAGAGCGGGATTCCCTTGAAGCGGCGCTGGCGGCAGAGGCTCATGGCGTCACGGGGCCCGCCAAGATCCTACTCGAAATGCAGAAGGAGATCTCGAAGTACACATCCTTCGTCGATGACCGGGGCGTCACGCACCAGATGCGTCTCACCGCGAAGACGCGCGAGAACCTCGAGCGGGAGCTGCGCGCCAAGGTCCGTCAGATGCAGAAGGAGGAGATGGCCGACTACCTCAAGGAGCAGCAGGAGGCGTACCAGCATCGCCTTGCCTGGGAGTCGGGCCTCTACCAGAAGCACCTGGCCAACAACGAGGAGATCGCGCGGCGGAACCTCGATCATCTCGCCGATGTGTACAGGTTCGAAGAGCAGCGCGCGGGCTACGGGCGCGATACCCAGTTGCGGGCTGTCGAAGCGCTGGACGCGCAGACGCTGCGGCAGAAGCTGTGGGTCGAGCAACGCAAGATGGAGATCGAGGTCGCCTATCTCCAGCGTGTGAACGACATCAAGCTGCGGCTGTTCGACCTCGAGACCACGCGGACGCTGATCGAGGAAGAAGCTAACCTGAAACGGCTCGGGTACAAGGCGGATGAGATCCGCGCGCGGATCGCCGAGGTGACCGAGCAGCGGCAAGACCTGCGCGGCCAACAACAGGAAGTCACCGATGCTGCAATCCAGTCAGCGAGAGAGAACGCGGCCATTCGGCAGGGCCAGCTCATCCGCGATGAGAACCGGCGCATCTTCGATTCTTTCAAACGCCAGGCCGAGGGCGTCTTCGATGCGCTGCTTACGAAGTCGCAGTCCATCTGGTCCGCGATCGGCAGCTCGCTGAAGACCGCTCTGCTGACCGCCATCAAGGACGTGGTGTCCTCACGCGTGGCCGCTATGCTGATGCAGTTGTTCACCGGCCAGAAGGTCACGTTCCAGCAGGGCGGGATGGGCGGCGGCGGAATGCTCGGCAAGTTGGGCGGGATCCTCGGTGTTGGGGCCGTGCCCGTGTTTGCCGGCGGCGCGCCGGGCGGGACGCCGCCGTGTGTGCCGTCCGGTGGTGGGGCGCCGTCGATCATTCCCTCGGTGTTCGGGTCCCCCACTGGTGCCACCCCTCCCTTCGTTCCCTCGGAAGGTGGCGCGGCGGGAACGGGCGGCATCTACTCTAAGGCGGGATGGGCCGGGTTCCTGCCTGGCCTGAAATCGTTCTTCGGGATCGGCGGCAGCGTGCAGTTGGCGCCCGGCGTCGCCACCACCTGGGAAGCAGCCACCCTGGGCCAGAAGCTTTCGTCCGTCGGCAAGTCGAACGCGGCACTCATGGCAGGGGCCATGCTCGCCTTCGATGGGCTTCGGCGCGGCGGATTCACCGGAATGGCTGAGACCACGGCAGGCGGCGCGATGATCGGGTTCAAGTTCGGCGGGCCGCTGGGTGCGGCGATCGGCGCGGCCGCAGGACTGGTCGCTGGTATCGTGCGCCTCTTTGTGAAGGGCGCCGAGGAGAAGGCCAAAGCGAAGATCAAAGCCCTCTACGGCGTCGACATCTCCGACAAGGGGGTTCTGAAGCAGATCGTCGACACCGCGAAATCGGCTTTCGGCGGCAACCTCGACCTAGCCATCCGCTCGCCACAGATCCGAGACCTGATTCAGTTGTACGCGATGACCACCGGCCAGAAGCCCACGGGCATGCCGGGCACAGTGACGCCACTGTCGCTCGTGGAGACCGTCGGTTCGCTGTTCCAGTCGTCGTCCTACAGCAATGGCAGCCCGCTGCCGGGACTGAGCGGCCTGCCTTCGCTCGACAAGATCGGCGGCGGCACGCCGTCGGCCGCGGGTCCCACGGTCATCAACATCACCGTGCCGGGGGCGAAGGAGTTCTTCGAGAAGGAAACCGTGCGCGTGGTGGTGGAGAATCCGCGCGCGGTCCAGTCTGCTGCAATGACCGCGACCAAAGCCAATGCCGGGAGGCGCGAGATGACGGGGCTGCAACTGAGTCCGGGACTGATCGTGTCATGACCCGCCAGGAACTGCTCGACAAACTCGTACGGGCGATTGCCCAGATGGAGGGGTTCTTCTCGGCCCAGCCAACTCTCGCGCAGCGCAACGCCAATCCGGGGAACCTCCGCGCTTGGCGGGATGCCAAGGGGCGGTCCTACCCTACGAGCGGCGGCTACGTGGACTTCGTCGCCTGGGCTTCGGAGCGTTTCCCTGGAGCCTCGCGCGAGGAGATGAGCCGCCGCGCGCTGGAGGAAGGCTGGCGGATTCTGCGCGTGCTCGCTGGCCAATACATCGACGGGCGTTACACGGGCGGCAAGCCGCCAACGGTGGCAGAGATGTTTCGCACCTACGCGCCGGCATCCGATGGCAACGATCCGGCAGGCTACGCGCGCTTCGTGGCGGCGAAGCTTGGTGTGCAGCCGGACCGGCGGTTGATTGACCTGGTAACAGCCTGATGCCCGGTTCAGTTCAGAATGCCGCAGCGTTGACGGTCATGCCGTCCAGCCTGTCGCGTGCATTCGCCCACGAGCGGGCCTATCCAGTCGTCGAGAGCGAGTACCGAAACGGCGAGTCGCAACGCTCCGTTCAGGCCGCGACCAGCCGCAGGCGCTGGCGACTAGCGAAACGGCTCGCACCCGCCCAACTCGGGACGCTCCGCGAATTCTACGACGCCCGCAAGGGCCCAACTGAGCCTTTCTACTTCTACGACCCGTATGAGACGAGCCCGAAATTCTCGACCGACCCGACCGGTCAGGCGATCGCGGGCCGCTACACCGTGCGCTTCGCCAGCGAGTGGAACCAGTCAGTCGACCTCGGGCGCGCGGACGTGAACATCGAGTTAATCGAGTTGGCCTGACCTCGGAGAGACCACGATGGCGTTTTCCGCATACCTCGACCAGAAGATTCTCGAAAAGGCGTTCCTCGGGCAGGATTTTCAGGTCACCGAGCACTGGTGCAGCCTGCACACCGCCGACCCGGGCAAAACCGGGCAGAGCGAGGCCTCAGGAAGCCCTTACGCGCGGCTGTCTCTCGCGCAGTTCACGGCTGTCGACAGCGACGGCACCGCAAAACGGGTCCGCAACGCACCGGCGCTTTTCTTCCAGGTTCCCGCGGGGACGTACACCCACATCGGCATGTGGGATGCGGCCGCTGGCGGGAACTTCCTCGGCGGCGGCGCGCTATCGTCACCAGCCACCGTCAACGACGGCGACTTTGTCATCGTCCGCGAGAACGACTTGTCGATCCTCCAAGATTAGGAGCCGCACGTGTCCACGATCCGCACCCAGTTCGGGCCCGTCACCAACTTCGGCATCACCCTGAACGGCCTCGCCACGTCCGCCGCACGCAGCTCCGCGAAGGTCGACAACCAGAACAGCCGATACATCGACGCCATCTGCCAATTCAAGATCAAGCCGGCGTCGGGCTCTGCCGGCGACCGTTATTCGGTGTACTTCTTCGCCTGGGGCGCGGCCGACGACGCCTCGCCCATCTTTCCGTCTGGCGTGACCGGCGTGGATGAATCCGTTTCGGTGACGCTCGAAACGCTCTCCATTCGTCAAATCGGCTCGCTTTACGTGGCGGGTGCCGGCACGCTGATCAGTCCGCCGTTTTCCGTCGCGCCCGCGTTCGGCAACGTGCTGCCGCCGGTGTGGGGCGTGCTGGTCATCAACCGCTGCGGCATGGCGCTCGACGTGTCTGACAATCTGGGCTTCTGGCGCGGCGTGGAGTTCGAGGTCGCCTGATGCGTCATCTCCTGTTCAATGCCGAACCGCAGACGTGCTTCCCCAGCGATCGCTACGAGGCGATTCCCGATTTCGCGTCACCGCTTGCCACGGGCCTGCACTCGTTGTGGCTGCCGAGCGGCCTTGAGCCGCGAAGCTCCGCGAATGCGTTCCACCTGAACGGCAAGCGCGAAATTACAGGCGGCGAGGTCTCTGTCGGATACTTCCGCCGCCGCCTCCAGACGGGCGCCGCGCTTTCCGGTTTGACGGTTGCGCCAGGATCTGGCGGCAACATCGGGACGCCGTTCGGCCATGCGTTCGCCTACAGCAATGAGCAGGCCGGCTTGTCAGTCGGAGGACTGGGCTACTGCCCGGTCTACAGCGGTGATGGGACCGGCAAGGTCCTTTCGATGTGCGTGTGGTTCCGGATCAATCGCGTCAACGGCTCCGGGTACCCCACGATGATCGGCAACAGCTACTCGACCACCTGGTGGCTGGGCGTCCGTACTTCGACCGGCGCGTACAAGGCGATCTTCCGCAACACCTCTGCCCCATATGGAGCGTTCGAGTGGGGGTCGTACGGTGCGGATCTTCGGAAGGTCACCTGCGTGGCGTTCACGCTGCCCTTTGACGCCAACAAACCAGCGAGCGTGTACCACAACGGCGTTCTGGCTGCGCAGGGCACGATGCCGAACGCCAGCGCGGTTGCGGGCAATGTCGACGTTTACGCCTTGTCATCGGCGACGCCGGGCATGTTCGTTGAAATCTTCGGATTCGCCTCGTGGACCCGGGCGCTGTATCCGGAGGAGGCTCGCGAGCTTGCATCAGGGCCATGGGTGCTTCTCGCGAAGCGGCATCGCTTCTGGTACGCGCCGCTCATGGCCTATCGCTCGGCGGAGATCGCCGGAGGCTCCACTCTGGCGGCAGTGGACTTCCTCGGCACGCCCAGGAGCGCGGTGATCATCGGAACGTCTGGCATGGTGGCGTATCGCAGGCCGCCTGTGGCTCCGGAGCGCACTCTCTCGATCCGGTCGGAGGACCGTTCTGTTTGTTCGGCAGCGGAATCGCGCTCTTACTTTGTACCGCACGAGGACCGGGGCATGAAAGCATGACCTTCACGAAGGATCCCAACGCGGTCCTCGACTACAGCATCGACTGGACCCGCTGGCTCGCTGAGGACCAGATCGTGGCGAGCGAGTGGATCGTCGAATCCGGGCTCACCAAGATGGCCGACTCGAAGACCGCCGCTTCGGCCACACTCTGGCTCTCGGGTGGTACGGCGGGCCAGTCGTACATCGTCACCAACCGCATCACCACGGCGGCCGGACGGACCGAGGACCGCTCTTTCACCATCCGGGTCGAGGAGCGCTGAGAGATGCCCGACTACATCGGCAACATCGTCGTGCCGGAGATCGTCCCGACCGGCGTGTTCCCCATCGTGCCGGACTTCCCGCACGGGCTCTCCTGCGCGCGCGAAGTCGCAATCCATCAGTTCGGTTCGGGCAATGCCAAGATCGAACAGCGATTCCTGCTCGGCACAGGCGCGCGGCGCTTCACCATCCGAAAGAACTGGCTGCGCGACGGTGATCGCATTGCCTTGCGGAACTTTTGGGAATCGAAGTACGGACCCTACGGCGCCTTCACCTACAACGCGCCGAACGATGACGGCGGCGGCACCACGCCGGTCACCTGCCGCTTCGCCAACGAGCCGCTGTCATGGGAGATGGTCGCCGATTGGGCGTGCTCGCTCGGCGTCACCCTGATCGAAGTTCCCGTAACCTCGCCCTCCTACTCGCTTACCCAAGCCGCCAATCGTTTCCCGCCGTCCGCGCTCCAGGCTGCGCTACTCTCCCAGGTCCAGGAGATCATCCCTTTGGTGCGCATCCAGCCGCTTCAGTCCGGCTACCCGGCGATCTACTTCTCTGACCGGCGTTGCACCGTCGGCGGGCAACTCTATCAGGCGCGGCTGCTGGAGTTTGACGGAATCTCGCAATCCATCGGCAATGAATCCGACGAGGCGCAGTTCGTCTTCGGCAATGCCGACCGGGTGATGCGGGACCTGGCCAACGATGTGGACCTGTTCCGGGCTGCGCTGGAGCTTTCACTCTTCCACGTGGGCACCGGCACGAAGCTCGATCTCTGGAAAGGCGACATCGTCAACTGGTCCTGCGATGCCGGGCTCGAGTTTAAGGTCACCGCGGCTGATGGCCTCTACGAGCTGAACCTCCCCTACCCGACGCGCAAGATCTCCCGCACCTGCTGGAAGCCCTTCAACTCGCAGGCTTGCCCGTACTCCACCGCTGGCGCGCTCGACCTTGTCCACTTCCCATCCGCTGACGCCTCGAAGTGCGACAAGGGTTACGAGACGGAAAACGGCTGCCTCGCACACGGCATGAAGCGCTACTACGGCGGTATCATCGCCGAGCCGCAGGGAGTCCGCGTCAAGGACAACTCCACCGGCGTCTGGGGCTTCGGCCGCTCAACCATCACGAGCGTCTCGCTGGTCGCTGATTCGATCTACGACCAGATCGTGCCCGAAATCTACACCGACAGCGAGATGCCGGTGAACTGCAAGGTCGCCGCCGGGCGCGACGAAAGTGACTTCTACGAGGGTCTGGGCATCGTCGGCGAAGGGCCGATCGGAGCGTACACGCCGGCACACTACGAAGATCTCGACAACGACGGCACCGCCGAGACATTCGTCGGCAGCACGCTCGACGGCCAGGCACACCACGGCTACCCGAACAACAACTACGGTCTGCGCCAGTGCCTCGGAGCCGATCCAGCCGCGCCAACCGACTTCTTCTCCCTTGATCAATCCGGCAACACCACCGGCGGCGACTGGCGCAAGGTCTACTCCGGCAACTCCACATATAAGGACAACTTCGCAGCCGGGACCGCGTTCATCGTGATCCGGCGTAGCGACGCCAAGGGGCTGCAACTGTCGAAGCCAGGCGATCACGCGATGGTCGCCAATGCCCAGGCAGGTATGAGCGGTTGGGTGTGGACCTCGCCCGGCGTCCGCGTCTACGGTCCGCCGCTCACCAATCCGGTCTGGGTAGCGATCAACATGCTGCTCCGGGCGCGCGGCCTGCGTTTGGGTTCCAACGCCACCACACAGCAACTGGACTTGGCCGAGACACTGTTCGACGTGCAGGCGGCCATGGATGCGGCAGCGATCTGCAATGACCAGGTCACCAAACTAGTCGGCACCGGCAGCGAGACGCAGTTCAAGTTCCGCGGCGTGCTCCAGGAAGAGAAGCCGCTCCGTGACTGGCTCCAGGAAGTCCTGATGAACTGCCTGGGCTACTACACGTTCGCTTTCGGCAAGCTCAAAATCGGCGTCCGGGAGAACTCGTCGGCGGTGGAGGCCTTCACGCAGGGCAACATCCTCTTCAACTCCCTGCAACTGGCTCCGCTGAAGCCGTCCTTCAACCACCTCACCGCCAACTTCGCCGACGAGGATTACCAGTTCGTCAACAACTCGGTCAGCCTGTACGACATCGATCACGCAACGCTGATCGGCGGTGGCGCCGGCCCGCTTTTCCTGAAGTCCAACGTGAACCTCTCGGGGACCGCCTCCAAATCCCAGGCTGCCCGCATCGTGAGTGTGC
>JADLBG010000819.1 GCA_020847895.1 Bryobacterales bacterium | reverse complement strand
CCGCGAAAAAGAAGTGCGGCATGATCGTATCGGCGTAGCTGTTATACGTGTTGTGGTGCTTCAGCAGCGGATGAACGGCGGCAAACACGCCCACGAAGTTCACCAGAAACATCCCCGCCATCGTGTAACCGCGGAATTGATCCATGGATTGGATCCGCGCCGAGGATCGCGGCCCGCCTGTTTTTCCGCCGGCTGCCGCCACACCCACCCCCGGAACCGCCATTTCTATTCCTGAATGTAGTGGTGATACAGGCCCATGTAGTAGGGCAGGAGGAATACCGCTCCGTCGGCGAGGGTATGTCCGTTCCCGCCGCTGTCCAACCGGTAGGGGTTGTGGTTCCAGAAGGAAAAGAACCGTTCATCGACGGGGATGGCCTTGCCGTTTCTTCTCATTCCCGCGCCTGCCATCTCCTCATCGTCCTCTGATAGATAGGACCGCGGATGGACGATGTCCTTGCGCTTGCTGTTCACATGCCGCCAGTCGATGCGGTCGAGCGGCAGACGCTCGAGTGTGTCGATCGACTCGGCCTTCCATTCCCCCTTTGCGCTCAGATCCCGCGTCCGGAAGGCGTCTGTGAACGTCTTGCCCTCTAAACTCGCCGCGGCGATGAAGTTGAACAGAGGGTTCAGTTCCGGCCGTTCAAGCGCCCAGTAATTCGCCAGCGCGAGCGCGTACTTCTGCTTCAACTCGCCGTCTTTTTCGTACTTCAGCAGATCGTAAAAACTCATGAACGCCATCTCGTCGTCGGATTGGTTGCCGGATCCCGGCCCAACCGAGATCTTCGGAACCATCGCATTGGAGGCGTACTTGTGGTCCCGCGCCAGGCGGTGGTAGGCATCCTGGTATTTTGCGTCTCCCGTCATGTGCCAGGCAGTTTTGAGATACGAAAGGATGCTCAGCGAATTCAGCCCACGCTCGGCCCAGAAGATGGGATTGTCGTTCAGGCTTCGGGGATCGAAGATAGCCCATCGTGTCGGCGTCCCGTCCCAATCGACCAGGGAGTAATTGTGCGTGAGCAGGTGATCCGTGATCGCGCGGACCACGGCGCGCACTTCTTCCTTTTCCTGCTCGGTGTCCGCCACCAGGTCGTAATACTGCGCGTAGAAGAAGTAATGCCCGTCGAGTTCATCGGAACTCGTGTCCGTCTTCCAATACCATTTCCCACCCGCGCTCTTCGGCCAGCGCGGGGACAACACCTTCCACAAATGGTCGCGCTGGGCGCGGGTCCGCAGGTCGCGCTCCCGGGAATCATGGATATTCGGATCCGGACCGCTGGCGGGAAGGATGGCCCGCGCGGGAAACCCCGGAGGCGCCGGATGTTCGCCGCCTTGTGTCACCTGGCTCAGGAACCGCAGCGCCTCAAACGCTTTCCGGGCGCGCTTTTTCGCCGCTTCGTCGTGAGTGGCCGCCCAGGCAAAGCATTCTCCCGCGCCGTACATGCTGGTCCACAGCCCGTCGTTGTCGCTGTCGGACTGGACCCACTCGCTGGTGTCGCCGGCTTTGGGGAGACGGACGGACATGACATATTCGTACCCGGTTCGGCGGTGGCGCTTGTCGATCTCCGCTTCATAGAAGCGCGCTTTTTCGGCCAGGGTGATCGCTTTACGCTCGATTTGGCCGGCGCCTTTCGCCGTGGCGAACCAGGCGTTGCCGTCCAATACCGCGATGGCCCGCACCTCATCGTCCGGCAGCCACCGCAGTCCCTGGCGGTACTCCCAAATCCGCCCGTCATAGCGAATAGCGCCGAGTTTTGTGCCGAACCACACAACGCCGTCTTCGCCCGGCGCCATCGTGGTGAAATCGTCGTAGGGCAGCCCTTCCAGACCCGTGTAGAGTTTCCACGCTCCGGCATCGCGGCATCCAGCACCTTGCGGGCTCGCGAACCACAGCCTTCCCCGCGTGTCATAGGCTACGCCTCGTACATCCATGGGCGCCCAACTCCGCTCGCCTTCGCGCGGGAATTGCTGCTTCCATTCTCCCGATTCGAGCAGGAACAGGCCGGCATCGGCCGCCACAGCCGTCTCGCCCGAAGCACTGATCGCGATCTGGCGAACAGAGGCGCGCGCGACGGGAAGGCGAACCCTTGCCACGCCACCCGAGCGGACCTGATACAACCCCTCGGCCGTCCCAATCCACGCCGCGCCATGCGCCGCGGCGATTGCCTGCACATCAGAGGGCAGCGCCGTTTCGCGCTTTACTTCGGAAGCTGTCCATCTGTGCAGACCGGCATCGGATGCAAACCAGAGCGCCTCGCCGTCCGCCGCACATGCCGCCACCGGACGGCGAAAGCGCTCCTCGCCATGCCACGAGCCACCGGAGTAATACGCCAGCCCTCCACCGGTCCCCACCCACACCCGGGCTCCGGCGGCGGCCACGCAGCGCACATCATTCGACGGCAGCCCGCCGGCTTGCGTATAAACATGCCGGATTTCGGCGCCCTGCGTTGTTAAGCCGGACAGTAGCGCCGCGATCCACAAACTTCGAAGCAACTTAGAACACCACTTTCATTACGGCCACCACAACGCGGGTCTCGTTGCCGATGTCCGCGCGCAAATGCCCGAACATGGTGCTGGTCACATTGGCGCCGTTGCCGTCGAGGGCGCCGAACCAGGGGAAGTTGGCCGCATTGTGGCCGTCCAGCCGGATCTGCCACCGGACCCGCTCCTTGATGAGGAATTCCTTGTACAGGGAGAGATCCGTCACGTTGAGCGGCTTCGTGCGCACGTCGGGGAACCGCGTGGGGAAATTGCGCAAGGTAAACGGCGCCGGGCCGGCCGTCCGGGGGAAGATGGACGTGTCGAACCAGATGTCGTAGGAGGGGTCATACTGCGTGCGCCCCAGTTTTTGCGCCAGGGCGTCCCTCTGGCTATCGTTCAGCTTCGCGCTTTGCGCTACCAGCGGGGCCGCGTTCGGGAAGGTAATCGGATAGCCGGAGTGAGACATGAATACCCCGCTGGCGGTCCATCCGCCAAGGAACCCGTTCACCCAGCGGTTCATGCCGGAGAAGAAATGCCGGTTGCGCCCGAACGGCAGGTCGTAGGTGCCGATCACGGAGAACTGCTGCGGCACGTCGTATTGGTTGAGCCGCTTCTCGAGTTGCGTTGCTGTCAGGTTGTTCAAATTGACGTCCTGCGGATTCAGCACCGATACCCGCTCCAGGCTTTTCGAAATCGTGTACGCGATCGTCGCGGTGAAGCCTTGCGAGAACCGGCGGGTCACCTTGAACTGCGCGGAATCATAGCGCTGCCCGCCGATGGGCACATCGGTGATGGTGACGGCGCTGTACTGCGGGTAGGCGTAGTAGAGCTGCCGCCGGGGCACTGTCGAGCCGTTGAGCCCGGAATTCGGCAGCAATCCGGCCATCGGGTTCGCCACCGAGCCATTGAAGTATGACGCGCGTTGGTCCAGAGGAATGCTGTTCTGCACGTCCAGCGGGACAAAATTTAGGCCGAGCGAAACCGGCAGCCGGCTGGTCTGATTGCCCACATAGGAAGCGTCCACCAGCCATCCGCCGGGCAGCTCATACTGGAACCCGGCCGAATATTGCTGCGAGTAGGGCAGCGGCCGGTCGAGATATTGCGCGGTGACGCTCTGTCCGAGGTTCGTGGCCAGGCCCTGGCTGCTGCCGATGGGCTG
>JADLBG010000818.1 GCA_020847895.1 Bryobacterales bacterium | reverse complement strand
CTGGTGGACAGGGGAGGATTCGAACCTCCGTAGCTCGCAAGGAGCGGCAGATTTACAGTCTGCTGCCATTAACCACTCGGCCACCTGTCCACGGGCGCACCTACGCACTGGCGTGGAGGCACGAACTTTCGAGTATAGCGCATGGGTGGGGGAGATGCACGGATTTTTTTGTGCGGACGGCGGGTCACCGAGATGCGGCAGATGTGGAGCATCATCGTCCAACTTTGCCGGCAGGGGGCAACCCTAAGCAGCAGGCACGCTCTATTCAACCGTCTTAGATCTGTACAAGTGGGACCGCGCCCTCTACGCCACGAAGATCTTGAGCTCGAAATCTCTCGACGCTGCTTTCACGCCGACCAAATTCGATTGGGCTGAAGGAATTCAGTATGGCTACGGCAGGGGAATTGAACAATTGCACGGCCACAAGACGGTTGGGCATGGCGGCGGAATCAATGAGTTCGGTACGGTATTGAGGCGCGCGATCGAGGAAGACGCGACAAGTATCGTGCTGTCAAATACCGACGCCGGCAGCAACGTTGGAGAGGTTGGCAAGAGGCTTCCAGCTAATAGCTAATCTCAGCGCGCAACCGCCACTCGTCCCTTCGCCGAAGCGTTTTGACACAGTTTTGTCACAGCGCTTCTCGCAACCTGAAGATTCGATTGATCTGAAAAGGTAGCGCCTGATGCTCGGAACGCAGACGGCGCTAGTGGTCAGCTTGCAAGTTATTGATGCCATTGGTCGGGGCGGGGGGCGATTTGAACGCCCGGCCCCTGCGCCCAAGCGGCGCCAGGTGGGCGCGCAAGATGCCTGATTTTTCAACTACTTATGTTTGAAGCGGATACGGGGATCCGGTGGAAGTTCCCTGCGATCCGGTTGATACCGGAAGCTCTCCACAGCTACGAAATCATCTACAGTTCCTGTATACGCACCGACACCGCAAAAACGTTCCGGAAAAACGTTCCGGCGCCATCAAAAGTGGCGTAATGCTTCGACTGCAAAGCAAGTGATCCGTCCCATACCACAGCGGGCGAATCCTGCCGCTCGGAACGATGAAAGCGATCATCGAAGGGAGTGGAATAGACTTAGCGCGTTGGTTCAGGTAGCCCTCGACAGCGCGTCTGCTTTGTATTGCTCTCATCTCGCCGAACTCTTGGGACCGCAAACAGCCGCCCTATCGGGTCTCCGCAGTCTCCTGGCCTTGGGCCAAACCGCGCTGACTCTATTTCGATCACGCGCCGCCCTGGAACTGGAAAACATCGTCCTTCGCCACCAACTGGCCGTTCTGAATCGATCCGTGAAGCGCCCGAAGACCGCAACAGCCGACCGGGTGTTCTGGGCTTTTTGTTGCGAAGTCTGGAGCGAGTGGCAGTCTGCGTTGCTGATCTTCAGGCCAGAAACCGTGATCACATGGCACCGTAAGGGATTCCGGCTGTTCTGGACCAGGAATACGCGTCGCGGCAAGCCCGGTCGTCCAGCGGTTCAGAAGGAGGTGCGCGATCTGATTCGAAGAATCAGCCGCGAGAATCCGCTCCGGGGCGCTCCTCGCGTCCACGGAGAATTGATGAAACTGGGAATCGAGATCGGCGAGTCGAGCGTGAGCAAGTACATGGTTCGACCTCCGAGGCCGCAGTCAAAAAATGGTGCACGGTCCTCGAAAACCACGCCAAGAGCCTTGTCTCCGTTTACTTCTTCACCCTGCCAACGTTCCGGTTTCAAATCCTCTACGTATTCCTCGTGCTCGCCCATGATCGTCGCCGCATTCACTTCAACGTGACAACCCATCCCACCGCCGAATGGACCGCCCAGCAACTCCGGGAAGCCTTCCCCTTCGAACAAGTGCCGCGCTATCTGCTCAGGGATCGTGATCGAATCTTCGGCGACGAGTTCACAAAGCAGGTCGAGGCCATGGGCATCGTTGAGGTTCTTGGCGCTCCCCGCTCGCCCTGTCAAACGCGCCTATGTGGAAAGGGTGATCGGCACGATCCGCCGCGAATGCCTCGGCCACGTAATCGTCTTTACTCAAACTTCTCTGCTCCGTCACCTACGGCCGTTCTTGGCTTACTATCACGATTGCCGCACTCACCTGTCGCTCGACAAGGACGCCCCAACTCCAAGGGCAGTGGAGCCGCCTGAACGGGGACAGCCCGACATTGCCGATCAACTCTTGGATCTCCAGTCGAGATGGACCCGTTCATCTTCGCCGACCATTTCCCCTTTGAAATGTAAGGCCAGTTGCGTTTTGCGTCTCGAACGACATTTTCGGGAACCACAGGCGATGCGGCTATATCTACAAAATTATCTACAGGGGATTTTACGGGCCGCCGAAAACGGCCCACATCTCTATGATCCCATTGGTCGGGGCGGGGCGATTTGAACGCCCGACCCCCTGCGCCCAAGCAAGGCGGCATTGGGTTTGGGAGCGTTTGGCCGCGTTTGCGAAAGGGATGTGATGTCGCTTTTGCAATGGTTTAGGTCGATAATAGGTTAGGCGGTCGTTGGGCGCGTTGGCTTGTAGCCTTACGAATGCCTTACGAGGGCCGGAAGGAAGGCGCGATGCCAAAGCCGAAGATCGACATCACTGAAGCCGTTGTGCACAGCCGGAAGCTACTGCCGTTCAGCAGTGGTGCTCATGTGGACCGGAACCTGCCAGGGTTCATGGTGCTGTGCGGGCGCGTCAGCCGCACGTATGCGTATCAGAGGGAAGTGAACGGGAAGACGATCCGGGTGAACCTCGGTCAGGTTGGCGAGATCACAGCGGAGAACGCCCGGCTGGAGGCGTTGAAGGCAAAGAAGGCGATTGATGCCGGCCAGAATCCAAACGTTACGCGGCGCATCGAATCGGCCAAAGCGATAGCGTTGGATGAGGCTTACGAACTCTACAAGAAGTCCGAGAAGCGTTCGCCCAAAACGCTCGAATTGTACGACACCATGTTCCGGCTGTACCTGAAGCCGTGGGCTGAGAAGTATCGCCACACGCTGGAGTCCATAGGCTTGGACAGGCCGGGCGTCCGCAAGCTGCACGAGGACATCACCGCCGTTGTGAAGGCCAAGATCGAATCGGAGTACAAGAAGCGCGTGGAAGCGAATGCCAAGCGCCGGGTGCCGCGCGAATTGAACCCGATGACTCCGCATCCGGGCGAATCGACGGCCAACAATTGCCTACTGCTCTTGAAGGGTGTCTACAACCGCGCCCGCACCGAGGTTCCGGCGCTACCGGAAGACCCCACCAAGAACGTCAATTGGCACGACGATCATCAGCGGCAAAACAGCCTCAAGCCGGACGACATCCGAGGATGGTACAAACGGGTGCAGGCGTTGACGAACCCAGTGAAGCGGACGTATTGGCTGGCGGTGCTATTGACAGGGGCGCGGCGCAACTCGGTTGCCGAGGCGCGGTGGTCCGACATCAATCTGGAGGAAGCTTTGTGGCATTTCCCAAACCCCAAAGGCGGAGAAGAGATGAGGTACACCGTTCCCATCAGCCGCTACCTTTTGGATCGTCTCAAGGAACTGAAGGAACACAATGCCAACGTCTTCACTGGCGAACGGATGGAGTGGGCCTTCCCGTCAGATCGTTCCAAGTGCGGGCACCTGACCTTCCCGCGCAACGACAAACAGGGCCTTCCGATGTCACACAGTTTGCGACATACCTATCGGACCCATTCACTGTTGGCGGGCGTCAGCGATCTGCACAGCCATATGCTGATGAACCATCGTATCGAGGGCGTGAACGCTGGCTACATCTCGCGTCACGTCGCAATGCCTGAACTAGCGGAGTCGCAAGAGAAGATCACGCGGCATTTCCTGAAGCTGTTCGGCGTCATCAAAGATGAAGCACCATCGGAAGTCGTCAAAAAGCCCGCCACCGTGTTTGAGTTGGAGTTGAAGCGGTCGATGAGCGGGCCGCGCCGGAAGGCGCAATAGTGCGGCCCTCCGATCTAGCCGAAGGGGGTCTTGGCTGGAGATTGTCAGTAAACAGTGGCGTCCGGCGCGGGAGTGACGCGGGCGCGAAAGGCGTGAGGAAGGCGTTCACGTACTCTCATTTGTGCTCGCGATCTGCCAACTCCCTGCCAAACCGGAAACCACCCTCGATTGCATCGTTGCGAGTCTGGAAACTGGCATCGTGACTACGAGGTTCCATGCTAAGCGTCGGATCATCCCTGTGCTGTAGCGAGACATCCGCACCCCAATCCTGACCGTTGAGAAGTCGGAAAGATCGGATTTCAATGACGAAGTCTTTGTACTTTCGTTTGACTGCCCCGAGTGCCAATCCGCTGTCAAGATCGTTTTTGACAAGACTTATGAGGGCATCTAGCGCATAGTGACCAAAGTCTTGATTTGTATCGAATGAGACATTGTAACGGTGACCGACGCGTCTGGTATTCCGAAAGATGG
The DNA here is from genome assembly GCA_020847895.1 of Bryobacterales bacterium. Lineage (GTDB taxonomy): Bacteria > Acidobacteriota > Terriglobia > Bryobacterales > Bryobacteraceae > CADEFT01. Next base: position 10,302 of record JADLBG010000818.1, on the reverse strand, counting down.
CGACCGTCAATTGTTGTGACAGCTCGTCTCGTATGGCCTTAATCTCATACTCCTCTCCATCCACGCTGTGAGGGAAGATTTTGACTAGATCAGTTAGTGCCCGGTTCGGTTGCTCCATTGCCTTAGGATTTAACATACCACCTCAGACTTCTCAACGACCCGCCTTCCGAGGGTAAGAGGGTCTTGCCTTTAGTTGCCTAATGTTCATTGTGGCGGGCGTGATGGCGCGGCGTGATGAAAAAGCCTCTCGTAAGGAACGGGCAACGCTTTCCGCCGCTGGCTGGCTGCCGAGGACAGAAATTGGGAGGTCCCAAAGCCCATCCTTGATTGCCCAATGGCGGCGTGTTATACCACATATGTTGCCATATGAATCGACGCAACTTTTCCTTGACTAATCGGCCTGGATATGTCAACATATGTCTATGAGAGAGACAGTTAAGGTCCGGTCCGTTGCTGGTTCGCTGGTGGTTAGCCTTCCCCAATCAGTCCTAGAGCCTGTAGGGCTAAAGGAAGGTGACCGCGTAATTGTGGAGGCGGCACCTCCGCGCCGACTCGTAATCACAAAAGAAGGGAAGACGATGACATCAACTCAGCATTTGGAAATGGAGATTGATCTCCTTGAAAAGAAGAAGAAGGCCACTGAGTCTGACCTGCGATACAAGGCGCGTCAGTACAACGGCAACATGCCATGTGACCCAGGGATGGAGGACAATGATGTCGCCTTCCTCATGTTGATGTCGATTGAACGTGACCGGGATCTGCTGGACGTGCAGATTGCGGAGAAACGGCTGGAATTGTACAACATTCAGGCGGGTCAAGTTCCTGCGGTTGCAAGCATTTCAGAAGAACCGAGTGGCCAGGAGCATAGTGCGGAATCAAAGCCGAGCTCACCACCGGCAACAATGAAGGTTGAACGGGGTTGGTACTACGTGCTACAGACAAACGGGTCGGGCCAGTTTCTCGCTTTCGCAAATGCCAAGGGGAGTTGCAGTCTGAGGCGCTTCGATGCAAGTGATGGTACGGCACTGCCTAGGGAAGCGAATCGCCACGGCGACTACCGCGTTAGCTTCGCTACGGAAATCAAAGCGGCTAGGCCGTTGACCGTTAGCCATCAGCCGAACCTTGAACGTGACTGCAAGAAGCGTCTGCCCTCTACCGTGTTAAGTGAACTTCAGAAACAAGTCGAATCCGTGACGGCCTGAAGGGGATGACTATGGGGCGAGGGCGCATTAGTTCTTGATCTAGGCCGGAACCCTGGGAGGCGGAGAGTCGGTTGTGCCGTGCCCACGGCACGTGTGGAATCGAGTCTCCTAGCCACAGCGCCGGGAACCACGGGCCGGTCACGCAGCCTGACGGGCGCGGCGCTCAGGCCCTTCCACCCGAACGCCACCAATTGCCCCATTTCCGCGCCGGACTTCCCACGAACCCTTTCGACTGCGGAAGGGGGTCTTGCTGTTCGCGATGCAGTATTTATTGTGGTCCCATGGAACCGGAAGACGTATGAGTAAGGCGCTCGTAAGGATTTGTGGGTTTGGTCAAATAGCGCGATACGCGTGAAAGGTGCGTCGTTATTGGGTTTCGCGGGATTGACGGGCGGGCGAATGCCTGTTTTTATTGCTCATGTTGCGTTGGGGTGCGTGCCCGGCCTGAGAACGTCTTGACCTTTTTCTGGCGTCTTGACCCCGTCCCCTACCCCCACAGGGTCCAGAAAGCCATGATTCCACTCGCCTTTAGGATGACGCGGGGGGCGTCTTGATGAAAATCGCCTACTCTTCCTATATACGTAGCTATTAACATAGACCCCTATATAAATGCGTATAGAGAGTTTTCCCACCCTTCCTCAAGACGCCCAAGACTAGGCTCATAACATCCACAGCGACAATCATTTATGAACCCGGTGGGGGGTGCAGACGGGGTCAAGACGACAGAAGGGGTCAAGACGCCCTTCACATCGGTTCCCGGTCCTGAACCGGATTGACGGGTGTTCTATTGCGTATGGATTTGGCCAATCTCTCTTCATCTTCCGCAGAGGGTTCAGCCTTAACCCCATTATTCTGGTTATTGCAGATGCGGCGCAACTGGTCAGCCTTGAGATCCTTATAGGTGTCGAAATTCCGAACGCACCACAGGTAGATCCTATCGAAGCCATTCCGCATCTGACCAAAGTTCAGATACCCAAGACGCTGGAAAGCGTTTCCGATGTCCTTTGGAGTACATTTCAGGTTGTACTTAGCCAGAGGCTCCACCAGCAGCGATGGGCTCACCAGATCAGCATCGAATGGATGCTCTTCCATCTCTACCCGTTCGTGAATGAAGGCGTCCAGCGGCATCATCGACTGCATCACCAAGTCCCGCTTCCCTTCCGTCATCGGCGCATGAGCCTTGGCTTGGAACTTGCTTAGGTCCACCTTCAGTAGGTAGTCCAACAGAGGGCCCGCATTCTTCCGCGTCCAATCGAACAACGGCCCGTAGTAGGCATTCCCATCGGGATGAGCTGGACTCTTGGTCTTCAGAATGCAGTAGCGCCGGTCAGTGCTGTCGATGATGATGGAGTCGGAGTGGTTCGAGAAGAACAGAAAGTTGAAACGATTCGGCTGGTCATACGGTGGCCGGTACATTTCGCGAATCTGGCACCAAGGCTCAGTGATCATCGGCTTCAGCTTATTCATCAGTTCCAGCCGTTGCCGGGCCATCATCTCCTCTACAACAATCAACTGAGTGTTGCGCTGCCAGCCGGTGAACGTCTCGTGCAGGGTCTCGTTCTTCACCATCCGAACATTGCGTGGCCCGAGCACCCGGCGCATGACTTCGGCGAAATAGCTTTTGCCGTTGCCCTGAACGCCTTCGATCAAAACTGCCCAGTGAACCTTCTCACCGGGCCGCTGCACCTGATGGGCTAGGTACTGCAACAGGATCTTGCCTTCCATTCCATCCGGAAAAAGGTACTGGATGTGGCGCAAGAACGGCCCTACATCGCCCGGCGCGGGCGTCAGATCGTGTGGCCGCCAGTAGTTCAACTTCGGTTTCCCATCCTCGGTAAGCCAGATTGGTTCCTTGGGCCAATAGGTGGCATCCTCCACGCGCCGGAAGTTCGGATTCTTCAGAACGTGTTCCGACGGCTTACCACGGTTGAACATCGGAGCGTGCATGGCGTCGAATTGCTCCTTGTCCCATTCAGTTAATGTAGACAAGCGGACAAAACGCTTGATCCCAGCGACGAAGCACCACTCATCGCGGAATTCCCTCGCATCCGCTGCCTCGATGTCGAATCCTCGAAAGTCACCGAGGGTTTTGGCGAAGTGGTGAAGCGTGCCCGCCGTCAGGCCCTGATCAGTAAAGCTATTCCACTGAACTGGCATTACCTTGGGATCGTATTTGTTGGCAGCCTTCTTACTCCAGGCGTCCCATGCCTCGAATCCGCGCTTGTCGCCAAGTTCTTTCTTGAGGACCGCGCCCACTTGCCACCATGTGTCTCTATCGCAGTCTGGCGGGATGTATTCAAGTAGACGAATCAATTGATCTCCGGTCAGTCGATTCGTCTTGTCCTTCTCTCGGGCGTCCTTGACGTCTTCGCGTTCGTCAGCCTCGGAATCGGCACGCAGATTTATCTTGGACCCCATCGCCAGATTCTCCAACCATGGCGGCATGTCGGCAGGCTTCAAGTCATTTACCCATTGGTATTTCTGGCCCGAGACATGATTGGATGGCGGGAGAATCACATACCCACCGTACCCACGAATGTCGATGTACTTGCCCACCTTACCGGCGCTGTTGGTGATCTCGTGAGTGCTGTAAAAGTACAGATGACGCCCGCCAGAGCCAGTGACGACTTCCCGCGTGTCCGGCAATGGTTCGTGCCGCTCCAAGAGCGCCCGTAGCGTCTCGCTACCAGTCTTCTCGCCCGCGTCATCTACATCCATGACGATGAGGCCATCCCAGCCCGTCGCAAGGCCGATGTTCGCCCAGGGCGTCTCAGTCCACCATTGGCGGATTTGGGCTTCATCCGTAGTGGCATCCTGCACGCCGTTTCTAGTCATTGGATGTTTCCCGTTGCGATTACATGGCTTGCGTGCACGGCACGAGCAGGTGCCATTCCTCAGCACGTAAAAGAGCGGGAACACACGATAGCCTTGCGAGGCATACATCAAAGCTTGTTCAAGATTTCCGGCCATAAAGTCTCCTCTGTCCAAGAGCGCCGTCATGCCCGGCCCGAGATATACTCGGACTAGGCCATCAAGGTCACTTAGTCACCTCGGAAAAAACGGCGCGGTCCTGGACACCCGCGCCGTTCCTCTTTTAGGCTATTGAATCGCTTAAATTGGCCGATTTTTGGCCATCCTGGAACTTCGCCTGCAACGCTTCACTACGATTGAGGATCTTGACGCAGGCTTGGCAAAAGCCCTCGTGCCACCGTCCAGGGTCATACGTCTTTTCGGGATCGAGTTCCCACGTGCCGCAAAGGCCCCTAAGTCCGCCAATCTTCATTGGCTCTCTCACGAGATGCCATCGGTTGCAAGAGCCTTTGGCGCGGAAGTACTTGGCCGTCATACCGCCACCTTCACCCATTTGCGCGGGCGGCCACGGCCACGCTTGACGGCAACAGTTGGCTCCACTTTCACAGGCGCTTCATTCGCTGCGCGCCCGTTGTGCTTCACACTCACTGTGTTGGCGATGAACTTGTCCAGGTCGGACTTGAGATACCGAACGGCATTGCCGTATTTGTGGAATACAGGGCCATATCCCATGCACCGCCACCAGCGAAGAGTAGAAGGCTTAACGTTGATGTAGTCGCCCGCTTCCTCGGGGCGCATCTTGGCATCTTCTGGCGCGGGCGTCAGGTTCAGCCGAGTAAGTAGGGGTTCGAGGTGCTTCTGAACGGCTGCATCGACAGCCCTTTCGATTGCGAGTTCAATACTCATGGCGCATCACTCCTTAGGGTCGAAGGACTCTTGGTGATGCCGTCTCTAATTGGAAAAGCCCAACGGCGCTATCCCAGTCTCATAGAAGACGGCTGGAAGAGCGCCCCACCCGCAGGTTTCGTATGCTCAGGACATGGTTCCGAAGGGCCTACCTTACGATTGCCTTGTTAGCCTCCCAGGGTGGCACGAAGCCACCAGCCGGAACTACGTCAACCACCGAATGGTCAACTCCAACTGAGGATTACCCTTCGGAACTGGCTCATCGCTGAACCGTCCCAGCCCTATTCTTAACGAAAATCGGATGGGAAGTAAACACCCTCGTTGCAGCCCTCTTTTGGCCAAAAAACTGGTCATGGGCTGACGCCGCGCACTGCCAAAATGTGCTACGGGGGCGCTATCCCACTGTCGTAATCTTTATAGAGCCCAGCTTGCTCAGTATCCACAAGATGTCCTTCGGTTTCGGCAGGCCGCGCATCGTCAAAGCCTCTCGGGCTTCCGGGTATCCCATTCCGTCTTGGATCAAATTGTAGGCAATTAGGCGATTGCCGAAATGTGGCGGCTTCAGGCGCATCACCACCAAGTCAGTTCGCCGTTCTGTCCAGTTGACTTTGGACGGGTTGACAGCAACAGGACAGTCGTCCTTATGGCACCTGCGCCGGTTCGCCTCGATGGCTGCCAACTCCGCGCCCGTCAGCGCCACGCGCCCTGAGCAAGACGGGCAACAGTCGCCGCATAGGAACCCGGCCTTGGCGATATGACAGAGATGAACGCCACCCCGCATGACGCACCCACACGCGCATTCCGCCACGAGTCTATTGGACACGCGACAGACTTCAATAACCTCGGGATCATCTAAGGGCGAGATGGTCTCGATCTCACTCACCATCCACCTTCTTCATCGCCTCCAACGCAGAGCGAATCTTGGCAGCGGTAGATACCGGGTCTTTGGCGTCTTCTTGAATCGGCCCGCTGTCTCGCGCATTGTGGCGGATCTTCAACAGGAACATCGCGGATGTCGCGTCCCCATTCATCGCACGATTGAACAGCATCCCCGTCAGCTTCGAGTACTCCAGCGACTTGCTGCGGTCGAAGACGTCGCGGATTTCCTCGTGCCGTTTCAGCCAGTTGTTAAACAGATCGACTGAGATACCGAACGCTGCGGCAATTTGTTCCTTAGTGCTGCCGAAGGTTCCAACGACATACTCGATGATCGCCACGGCGTCCTTCGGTGGACGGACCGGTTGGGATTGCCCGGTGTGACGCTGTGCATTGCGTAGCTTGCCGTTCTTGTCAGCCCACTGCTTCCGGGCCTTTTCCGCCAGCGCGGCCCGCTGCTGCGCCGTCAGGATGTGCTTCGGAGTAGGCTTCTTGGCAGCTTCCGGCTTGGAAATGTCTACAACCTTCTTCGCCTTGCTCATATACGCCTACTCTACTGGGCCGCTCACAATTGCTCCTAATTTATCGGGCTGAATTGATCAAAGCGAGTTATTGCTCAATCGGCCACAAGCAGTAGAAACGGCAAAATTTCTCGCAGTAGTATCGGGACGGAAGCTGATCAGGACTCTCATGACTGCTCCTGGGTGGCTGGACTCCCTCCGGCCACCTGATCTTCACTTCCTCTTTTGATGGAGCCGGGCCACCGACGTAAGGCACGGCGGACTCGAACGTGAGTCCAAGAGTGAACGCCCTCGTGGGGTGGTTCCAATCGTCGGTGGCCCTAATTTTAGGAGACACACGACGATGAGTAAGACCCTTCAATCGCAGTTGCCGCTCTTGAGCCTTTCGGGCCTGCGGGACTTCGGCGCTGCACAATCCGAACGCCTCAACAAATTCCTGGAACTGATCTCGGGCGCGAATGCCGAGATGGCCAAGATTGAAGCGGACGCAAAGCCCTTCTTCAGCGGTGCCACACGGACTGTTGGAAATACAACGGTACGGGTAGGTCACCCGGCTGATGCTCCGATTCAGGCACAGGTAATCGAGCGCAAATCCAAAGTGCGGACGGCGCTGGACGCGCAGTTGCGGCCTTTGTTCAAGGCCATGCTTGCCGCGTCCACTGTCGCCAAGGAATACGCTGACCGCCATTGGTCCCTTCCGCAGGTGTTGAATCGCGCCACGACAGGCAATGGAGCACTCGAAGGGCTGACGCGCCGCGCTTCCTACGCCACCATCTTCGAGAAGATCGGCAAAGCCCAGTTGTTCGACTTCGGCCAACTCGCCATCGACACGGGCGATGCTGTACTTGCCGATTCGGTATACCGCGCCGCCATGACGCGCCCGCGTGAGGAGCGCCCGTTTCAACCGGCTGAGTTCATCTCGCTCCTGAGGAACAGCGATCACACCGAGGCCACCACAATCCTGCAAAAGGTTTTGGACGATTGCGACAAGGCCGGCACCGCCATGGCGGAATTCGAGGGCCAGACGGGCCGCGTCAACCTCAACATGATCACGGCTGGGCTTCAGAAGCAGGGTCGCATTCCCGCAGCGCACGATCTGTTGGACGAAGCCGGTGGTATTCGCGAGGAAGCGTTGATCCAGTTTGCCGCCAAGAAGGGACGGTAATGCTATGCGACTGCCGTCACCAATCTCAACCGCATCAATAGACCGTTTTGTTCTGACCAGCCCGATGCCGGTGGCCCAGTTGACGGGCGGGATGAGCAACATCTTGACCCTGACCGTTCGCGCTGACGGGCGCAACGCAGGCAACATCGACATGCGTTGCGTGGATCGCGCGGTAACATTGCGGCCCGAGGAGTCCATTGAGATTCCGGCATCGGACATCGACAAGTGGACGGCGCTGGCTGAGTCCGATGGCGATGCGGTTGTGACGAGCGCTACACGGCCAATGGGGAGAGCATCGTGAAGAAGACAATCATCAATCCGAAGTCAGTGTCGGCTGGCATCCCCAAGAACCTGACGGCCCGCATGCCCGCGCGGTCATCCGCGCCCGTCGCGCACAGTGGTATCCAGCATGCAGCCGGACCCGGGCCTGTGCGGCGCGTTCCGTTCAAGACCAAAGTGGCAGGACTCGCAGGATGACATTGGTGGACATGGTTATCGGCCTGCACCTTTGGAAGGCCAAAATCCAATCCATCATCCGGTACCTCAAGGAGATGACCTGATGAAGATTCCACCACTCACGGCAGGACAGCGAATGAGCCTGACGGCAGCACTCGGGCCGGAAGTGGTCCGGGCCGCTGACCGTCTACAAAAGGCATTCGACGCGGAGGGCCACGCGCCCGCGTCACTTTGGCGCGAATTGCTAACGGCGCTCCATCAGCACGGCGAACTGATGGAGACGCCCTTGGGACAACTTGTGACGTTCGCCATCTCGGGCCGCATCTCTAAAGAGCAGGGTGTGGGCCATCCGTTCGCATTCAACAAGAGAAGTCCATTGCCGAGGAAGCCACAATGACCGACAGCTACATACCTACTGGAAAGATTGGGAGGCAGCCACTATCGACTGCCTGTTACACGTGGTGGGACGTCCTGCGTATGGCCGCGCGGGAACTGTGGCAGCGCGGTGAGGCTGACGCGGCCCGCCGTCATCTCCGCGCCGGACGGCAAACCGTTCGTGAATTCCTGCGTGAACGTTTTGGCATTCATTGCGGCCAGCGTGAGGCGTGGCACCGGGAATCGTGGACTGCGGATCGTGCGGACCTTCATGAGTTCCTCAGAGTCATGCAGCAGATCAGGAAGCCAAGGGCAGCAGCACATCGGAATATCCTACTTTGATATCCTTCTTAACTAAATGCCAATTAGCCCAGAGGTTTACCGACTTGTCGAGATGATGTGTACCGCCGAGCAGATTCAATCATTGCTGCGGCTACACAAAGGCTCGGATGGTGTTCGGATTACGGCAGAAAATAAAGAAGCCTTGGTCTCGCGCAATTTAAGGGATGCGGTCGACGCGAAAGTTATCACCGAAGAACAAGTGAATAACTTGATTCGAGGCGCTGAAGAGAACGGTGGCCAGCACATCTTTTACTTCAGATGCACGAAGGCGTATGGCGCCAAGCTGAGCCTGAACTTGGTAGCTGAAAACCTCTGGGGGAAGAACTGGGCAACCAAGATGCAATTTCCCCGATACGAATTGAAGGAGAACGATTTCGTTTGGGCTGATGCGCGTCAATGGAGTCCGGAAAAAAAGCCACGAGACTGGACGCTGAAGGTCTATGGCGACGAGGTTCATCACAGATTTCTTGGGGAGAGCCACGAAGACGGCAAAAAGCTCCTCGTCAGAAAATACGCCGTGGAGCAGAAGCGGAGGGTCCTGCTCGCTCGATGGAACGATCCTGATATTCTGGAGTTGAGAGTGCCATCGGACGAGTCGCGAAGGCGGGTTCTCGGCTGGGTTCAGAAGTTGTGGAACATGCTACAGACAGGCCTACAACGCAGCGAATTCAAAGAATGGGATCTGACTAAAGCGCGAAGCAAGATGGTGGCAGAAGCGAAGGCGAACAGCAAGTACTACACCACGCGCGACACCGTCCTACTCGACCCAAATTCGAATGCGGTTGAATTTCATCCCCACTCTGCTCAGGGGGATCTCTTTGCATCCGACGCCACGACCCAAGCGATTGACGGATTGCTGAAGGCCAATAGTGGCTGCATTCAGACCTCTACTACATGGCTGGCGCGGGATGGAGTGCTGAGCAAAGACCTCCGAACGTACATCGGTGGGATGAGCACCAACGAGTTGATTGTCCGAGAGCATTGTGAGGCCAGAGACCTCGACTATGTTACCGACCAACTACGATTCCATAGCCGCTGAGCGCCCTAGCCTCGCACCGATCCTGCGCGACATCGCCGCATGGGCGCGCAGTCATGCAGACTGGGGCTTGATCGATCCGCGCGTGCTCAGCAAGGACCTGCTGCATGTGGATCCTGTCCGGCTCTCTGCCGCCCTCGACGCGTTGGTTGATGCCGGAGTGCTCCAGCAAGTCTTTATGGTGGCTCTGCCGCCAACAGGATATCTTGCTTACGGACGCTACCACAGCGTTGATGAGATCCCTGACCGGGTGTACGACAGGTCTGAGAGGCTTGTTGACACGGCAGATGCTGACATTGTTGCTGTGCTTACCGCGCCCGAATGAATCCCGCTCCCGCTCCGATTGACGAGTTCGAGCAACTTCTGCAGGAAGTAGAACGGGAGATTGTGCTTGATCCAGGGAACAAGCTGGAGATTCTTCGACGCTATGCTCGCTATGCAAAGGCCAAGGGCGGCACACGAGCAGAATTTGGCTTCATCAGAATAATTGTCATCAATCATCGCGAAGCGGAGTTTTCTGAACGGTTTGCCGACATCATCGCCGCCGGAGGCGGCAATTAGATCCGATCATCCGGAAGGAAGCGTGTACTGTGAAAGCGGAGGGAAAGAAGG
>JADLBG010000817.1 GCA_020847895.1 Bryobacterales bacterium | reverse complement strand
GGATACGTATCGAGTGAAGCTCGAGACGGGTAAAGGCGACATCGTCATCGAGGTGAAGAAGGAGTGGGCTCCGCGGGCAGCGGAGAGGTTTTACGAACTGGTTGGGGTTCACTATTACGACGGCTCGCGCTTTCATCGCGTCATTCGGGGGTTCATTGCTCAATTCGGGATTGCGTCCGACCCGAAGCAGGGGGAACTGTGGCGCGAACTGCGTATGGCCGATGAACCGGTGAAACTGAGCAACAAGCGCGGCACGGTGAGTTTCGCCCACAACGGACCGAATACGCGCGCCGTGCAGGTTTTTCTCAACTTGCGCGATAATCCGTCGCTCGACAAGCAGAGCTTTCCTGCTTTCGGGAAGGTGGTGGTGGGAATGGACGTGGCGGATAAGCTGACATTTCTCTACGGCGAACTTGCGCCTAAGGGCTCGGGGCCCGATGGCATCAAGGCGGAGTTGCAGGGGAATGCTTACCTGGAACGCGACTTTCCGCGGCTTGATTCCATCCGGAAGGCATCGGTGATCCAGTAGATCAACATCCATGGCGCTATGTGTTGCCATGGGTAGCCGCGGGGAGCCGGATCTCGACTTCCAGGCCGGTGGGTATCCGGTTGCGGCAACTCACGGTACCTTGGCAGGCTTCGACGCAGCTTTTCACGATAGCCAGACCGAGACCCGTTCCGCCGGTGCGCCGGTCTCTGGAGTCCTCGACGCGATAGAACGGGGCGAAGATCTGCTCGAGGGCTTCGTCGGGGATTCCGGGACCGTTATCGGCCACCTTGATGACAACGTCTTTTCCGGCTGAGTTCGCCGAGACCTCGATTTTGCCTTCCTGTCCCGCATAGCGCACCGCGTTGCGGATGAGATTGGACAGAGAGCGGTGGAGGTAATCCGGCTCGGCGGTCACTTCCAATCGCGGATCTGCTTCCACGTGGACGGGAGTGCCGTTGGCTTCGCGGTCCACTACGCGCTGGATGGCTCCGGCAACGTTCACGTTGGACAATCTCACTTCCGCGGTCTTCATGCCGGCCTTCGAAAAAGAGAGAAGCTCATTGACAAGGCTGGACATGTCCGCGACTTCCTCGCGCAAGTCGGCAATCGAGCTCGCCTGGGAACCCTGCACCTTGCGTTCGAGAATCGCCAGCGCCAGTTGCATGCGCGCCAGAGGGGAACACAACTCGTGGGCGATGTCGCCGAGGAAACGCTTCTGCCCCTGGACAAACCCTTCGAGCCGAGCGGCCATACGCCGGATGGCGGATCCCAACTGGCCGATTTCATCGCCGCGGCTGGCGGGGATCCGCACGTCAAACCGGCCTTCGGCGATCCGTTCGGCGGCCTGCTTCATCTGTTCGATGGACCGTTTGATGCCGCGAATGAGAGGCAGCCAGCAAAGAAAAGAGATGAGGAGAACGGCGGCGGTGGCTCCCAGCCAGGGCTTGGGGTCAAAGAAAAACGGGTTGGTCAGCAGTCTGGGGGAAGAGATGAGAATCGTACCCCGGACGGGTTCCGGCGATGTGGGACCGCGGAGGGGGATACGCACGCCGACCCAGTACATATCAGGGTTCCCGGTAACGACCAGAAAGGGCGGCGAGGAAGGAGGGAGGGCGGCCTCCTCTCCGGCGGGCGGAGGGGGGAGACTGGGTAAATGTCGGAATCGCCCTCTCCTCAACCGCTCGCGCACTTCTTCGGGTAGATTGACGTCCGGTCCGGCCACCTGCTCGCCTTCTCCGCGAAAGAGGTAAAAGGTGACGCCGTGGGCGGCGCTGTAGCGGGCCAACAGTTCATTACGCTTCGACTCTTCGGTATCCTCCAGTTCGAGCGCCAGCAGACGGGAGACAGAGGTGATGCGCTCACGGGCGGGGGCGAGGAGGAAGGACTCGAGTTCGAGGCGCAACTGCACGCGGACGAAGATGGCGAACACGATGGCGAGGAGCGTGAGATTCAACAGCAGGAGTAGGAGGATCTTCGTGCTGAGGGAAAGGCGGCGCTTCATGATTCGACCTCCGCTCCGGGCTTTCTCATGCGGTATCCGGCCCCGCGGACCGTTTCGATGAAGCGGGGAGTCTTGGCATCGTCGCCGAGTTTTTTTCTGAGCGACGAGACGTGCACATCAATGGAGCGGTCAAAGGCGTCGAAGCCGCGGTCCGCCACGGCGTCGAGCAACTGCTCCCTTGTGCGGACGCGTCCCGGCGCCCGGGCGAGGGCCAGCAGGATCTGGTATTCGATGGGGGTTAAGTTCAGCGGTTTGTCGCCGAGAGCGGCCGAGCGGGCCTCGGGATCGATCCACAACTCTCCAGACTGAATGGGGGCTTCCGCGGGTTCTTCGGCGACGGCAACCGCCATGGTGGACCGGCGGAGGACGGCGCGAAGGCGGGCCAGCAGTTCGCGAATGGAAAAGGTCTTCGGCAGATAGTCGTCGGCTCCGATCTCGAGACCGGCGATGCGATCGGCTTCGTCCCCGCGGGCGGTTAACATGAGCACGGGGACATCGGATTTGCGCCTCAACTGGCGCAGGACTTCGAGGCCGTTGATGCCGGGGAGCATCACATCGAGAATGATGGCGGCGTAGGGTTCGGACAAGGCGCGTTCGAGGCCTTCGTGGCCACTGTGCGCCATATCGACGGTATATCCGAGCGGCTCCAGGTAATCGTGGACAAGGCGGCAGAGTTTGACGTCGTCGTCGACAATGAGGATCCGAGGGGGGGCCGGTTCCGCGGGGATTGCCACACTTTGATGATATCTTTCCTTTTGGCGGGAAGGGAGCAGGCAGCGCTGTCAACAAAATGCCGGGACTATTACTTTTTTGCCGGGCCGGGATAGCCACCCGAGGGAAAGTTACAGGCTCAAGAGACTCGGTTGGGTGGGTTGATTGGAGGTTCTAAGGCAGGTTTTTCAACAGGTTGGACGATCTTTTGCGGAAACTTGGAGAGGAACAACCTTACTCTCTTGAGCCTTCCCTTTTGTTCATACGCTGTAAGAAAAGCAATCCGTGTGCCAAATCGTAAATGGTTGATTTTAATAAAAAAGAGCCGGAAAGTCCGGGTTTGGGATTCCGGTAATTCTTTCCAGCCCTTTCTTTCCGACCCGGTTGTTCCAAAATGGAACAGATCTATCTACCGCCGTTGCCCAAGGGGACGGTGCTGGGGGGACGCGACACCTGCCCTTTACGAGCCTCATCGATAGAGATGTTATAAATCTCTATCGTCGTTCCCAACGCCTGGTCCATCGCCACCCTGGCCCGGCTATACGTACTGAGGGCGGTCACCTCGGTTCCCTGGGCGACGGCGAGATCCCTTTGCGCCTGAATTACGAGGAAGATGGTGGAAGCGCCGAGGGCATACTTCTTCTGCTCGGCGTCCAAGGTCTGTTCGGCGAAGATGCGAGCTTTCACGGCGGCGTCGTATCCGGCATGGGCTTGCTGGAGGCCAATGAGGGCATTCTGGACGTCGACGCGGACCTGGTTGAGTTGCGCCTGAGCGCGCAGTTCCTGCTGTCGAAGGGAGAGCAGATCGTTGGCCATATCGGCGCGAGCCTGGCGGTTGTGGAGGGGGATGGTCAATTGAAACTGCACGTTGTAGTTGGGGAAGTTACGGGCGAAAATCTGCCGCAAAACGCCGGAATAGTCGCCCACGAAGAATGGATTGGCAACCTGCACGAAGCCGGGGACGCCGGGCACGGTGATGAGACTGGCGTTTCCGGAAAGGCCGTTGTTTCGCATGGATGCGGTGACGTCCAATTGAGGTTTCAACTGGCTCCTGTCGCCTTCCAGGCGGATCTTGGAGGACAACACGCTCAGCCTGGTCTGTTCGAGATCAGGGCGCTTTTCGAGGGCGACGTTTACCAGGTCCTGGATGGGCTGGATCTTCTCGGTATCGGGCATCCTGATGGAATCAGTGGTTACGATTCGCGCGTCGGCGAGCGAAGGGCTGGAAACGCCCGTGCGGCTCAAAGCGTTCTTGAGGATGGTCTCCTGCTGGAGGACGCGCGTTTCGGAAACGGTCAAATCCTGCTGGTTCCGGGCAACTTCGGATTCGGCACGGACGATTTCGATGGGCGCGAGGGTGCCGATCTCGACCTGCTTCTTGTTGTCGCTGAGCAGTTTCTGGGCGAGCGCCAGCGCCTGCCTCTTGACGCGGGCGTCCTCGTTGAAACTAACGAGGTCCCAATAGATGTTGACGACCTGGGAGACGGTGGTGATGACCTGCTGTTTGAACACCAGTTCGGAGGCGGTGATTTCGTTGCGGGCGATGCGAATGTTGCGGTTGTTGACGGCCCTTCCGAAGCCGCGGAGCAGGCTCTGCGTCAGCGTGAAACCGAGGTTGCCGGTGTAATAAGGGTTGATCTCGGCGCGGGGGACAGTGGAACGGACATAGCTGTTGTTGAAGTCGACAGAGATGCTGGTCCCGGTGAGGAATCCTCTCTGGTAGCTGAAGAAGGGGGATTGGTTGCGGACGGTGTAGGCGGGTACGCCGGTGGCAAATGAATTGGAGTTGATGCTGGTGTTATGAAAGAATCCATAGCCCGTCACAATGGTGGGATCGAGGATAGGGATGGTGGTGCCGGTTTGAGAGAACACAAATCCGCCGGCGGAGGTGGTGCCCTGGTTGGCGGCGCCAGCGCCGGAAACCGCAGTTCCCAAGCCGCCGGTGGAAGCGACCTGGTTGCCCACGTTGGTGGTGGTTGTGCTCAAGGTAGTGGGGATACCGCGGATCAAGCCCCCGGCACGGGCGCGCAAGAGTTCGGTCTCCGCAATGGGGATGGAGTAGCGTTGGATCTCGAGGTCGAGGTTGTTCTCGAGCGCGAGGGCGATGGCATCCTGTAGAGACAGGTAGATTCTGCCGGCGCGGATGAGGGATTCCAGACGGCCGGAGTTTTGCAGGTTGATGGGGGCCACTTCCTGGTACTTGTATTTCTGAAGCCAGCCGCGAAGGCCGCCCATGCTCAGGCCGGGTGAGTTGGTGGGCTGTGGCGGCGGGGCGACGCCGGGCG
>JADLBG010000816.1 GCA_020847895.1 Bryobacterales bacterium | reverse complement strand
GCCCGCAAGACGGAGAGCAGGTGTTTCCATTCTTTCTCCGCGACGGATTTGACTATCCGGACTTTCTCTACGCCTTCCTGGGCAAGCCGTTCCTGATGCTCACGGCCATCCGCGATTTCTTTCCCATCGGCGGCGCGCGTTCGACGTTCGCCGAAGCGAAGGAAGTGTTCGGCCGCCTTGGACTGGCGTCCCAGGTGGCGATGTTTGAAGCCGACGATGGCCATGGATATTCAAAGCCGCGGCGCGAGGCGGCATACCGATGGTTTACGCGGTGGCTTCAGGGCAAGGAGAATGATTCGCCTGAGGCGCCCCTCACCCTGGCTTCGGAAGAGGAACTGCAATGCGCGCCCACGGGACAGGTGAAGACGTCGATTCCCGACGCGACGGATGTGTTCACGCTCAATCTGGAGACGGCACGAAGACTTCGCGCCGGGCGGACGTCCTCTCCTGAGACGATTCGCGCGCGGGCCCGCGAGGTGACCGCGTACGAGGCCCACGCGGGCCCTCTGCAAATCACTTCGTACGGCCTCCTCACGCGCCCCGCCTGCCGCGCGGAAAAGCTCACGCTTCAGAGCGAGCCGGGCATTCTTCTGCCGGCGCTTCTGTTCCTGCCGGAGGATGGTCCGGACAAGAAGCCCGCCATTCTGCTGGCGGACGGCAAAGGAAAGGCAGCAGCCGCGTCAGACGCTGAATCCCTGGCCGGTAAAGGCTACATTGTGCTTGCTCCAGACCTGCGCGGCTTCGGCGAGACGGAACCGGCGCTCGACCGGCGCGACTATTTTGTGCACAATTTCGGAGATTACGAAAGTACATGGAATGCTCTGCTGACGGGCAAAACAATGCTTGGAATGCGCGCCGGGGATGTGACACGCGGCATCGATTTGCTCGCCGCGCGCAAGGATGTGGACTCCGCCCGGGTTTTCGTGATCGGCCGCGGCGCCGCCGCCACCGCCGCTCTGTTCGCCGCGCTCTTCGATGGGCGCATCCGCAGCCTGCTGGTGGAAAAGATGCTCTCCTCCTACGAATCTGTGGTCACGGAGCGAATCCTGCAAGGCAATGTGGATCAGATGACGCCTTCGGCGCTTCGTTACTTCGACCTCCCCGCCATTGCCGCCGCGCTTGCGCCGAGGCGCGTGGGTGTCTTTAACGCACTCAATCCGCTCGGCCAGGAGTTGCCGCTGAGCCGGCTCAGGAAGGAGTACGCCGGCCTTCCCGCCACGGTGGAAATCGGTGTGCGGCCGCGGGAGCAGCCGTTGGTTGCATTTGCCGAGCGATTCCTGCGCTGACGGTCTCTACCGCTGCTTCACGTCAAAACACCACAAACTGCCGAGATCGCGGATGTACAGACGCCCGTTGGCCACCACGGGATAGGCCCATGCCATCTCACGCGCCCGCACCCGTTTCGGCGGATCCGGCGGGGTGAAGCGGCCCTTCTCTTTATAGGCTTCGGGCGATGCCTCCACCAAGGCCACCTGTCCGCCTTCACCATGCACATAGAGGTGTCCATCAGCGTAGAGCACGGAGCCCGGGCCTACCCCATCTGCCTGCCACTTCAATTTGCCCGTCTTGAAGTCCGCCGCGGCGAGACCTTCGGGGTTGGTCCCAAATAACACGCCCGAGAGCAGGATCTGGCCACCCAGCGTGTTGGGCGCATCCCGTTCAAAATAGACCTCTTCCGCGGAGACGCCATCGCCAGTCTGATGGAGTTGCACCAGCGCCCCGCCGAAGCGGCGCGCATTCGCGCTGTAGACGTAGGCCCCCTCCCAGACAGGAGTAGGGATATTGGCGGGGCCCGTGCTCGTGCGCGCATAGCGCCACAGGAACCGGCCGGTCTTCGCGTCGACGCCGACGATGCCCTTGTCGAGAAACTGGACATATTGCTTGTGTCCGGCTGCCTCAATGACAATCGCCGAGGCATAGGCGGCCGCATCGCCGCCTGGCACTGCCGATTTCCACATCACGTCCCCGTTGTGTTTGTTGAGCGCCACCAGCGTCGCCTCCGCTCCTCCCGGAGTCGCAATCAATACATCTCCGTCGATCAAAGGCGATTCCGAATACGCCCACTTTCCCGGCTTCCCGCCGAAGTCCGCCCGCAGATTCTTCTTCCACTGGATCTTCCCGTTTCCGGTGTGCAAACAGGCAAGATCGCCATCTGAGCCAAGCGCATAGAGCACTTCTCCTTCCACGGACGGCGTCGATCGCGCCATCGGATATGGCGGTTCCTGATTCGGATTCCCCACGTTTCCGATTTGCGTGGTCCAAATCCTTTCTCCGCTTCGCACCGAGATCGCCTGAACGAACTCGTTCTCCAATCCCTGGTTCGCCAGAACGTACAAGCGATCACCCGCCACGGACGGCGTCGCATAGCCCTCCCCGAGGTCTTTGATTTGCCACAAGAGCTTCGGGCCGTCCTTGGGCCACTCATTCAGTAAACCCTTTTCGAGCGAGATCCCGTTGCGAAGAGGGCCGCGCCACTGTGGCCAGTCCGCGGCATACAGAACCAGGCACAGGATGCAGGGACAGAACAGAAAGAGCCGGCGCCGCGTCATAGGATTTCCATGGTATACCGTCGCGCTGTCCGCAAGTGGACCCCAGTGTCCGCTTTTGAGACGGGGCGCGGGCCGTGATGAAGAAACGATTGATTCGCTTTTGGCTCTTCACGTGCTCACAATGGTGGCATGCGGACACTTCTTCAGGACTTGAGGTTCGGATTGCGGCTGCTCAAAGCCAGTCCGGGCTTCACGTTCGTCGCGGTGTTCACATTGGCGGTAGGCATTGCCGCGAGCGCCACCGTATTCGGTTGGGTGGACGGCTTGCTTCTGCGCCCATTTCCGGGCGCGCGGCATGGTGAGCAACTGGCAGTGCTCGAGGCTTCCATGCCCGTTGCGCCGAATGGGGCGAACCAGATCTCCTACGTGGAATATCTGGACTACCGGCGGAACCTGAAATCGCTTTCCGGTCTGGCCATTCACCACGAGGATGTGTTCACTTTGGGCGACGGCGCCTCGTCCCAGCCCGTATGGGGAGAACTGGTTTCCGGCAATTATTTCGATGTTCTCGAGGTCAAGCCGGCTCTCGGCCGGTTCTTTACTCGCGAAGAAGATGCGGACCTGCCGGGGGCGTTTCCCGTTGCGGTCATCAGCGACAGGCTGTGGCGTTCGCGCTATCATGCCGATCCCGATGTGGCCGGCAAGAGGCTGCGGGTGAATCGGCGTGAGTTGACCATCGCCGGGGTCGCGCCGCCGGAGTTTCGCGGCACGATGCCCGGCCTGTCCTTCGACGTCTGGATTCCGGTGACCATGGGGAAGGAACTGGGCGCGCTCAGTGAATCGGCGCTGCGGAATCGCGGAAACCGGAGCATGTATGCCGTGGCGCGGCTGAAGCCGGGCGTTGCCATCGAGCAGGCAAGCGCCGAAGCGGCTACGCTCGCGCGCGCCATGGAGGCGGCCTATCCGGCAACCAACCGTGCCGTAAGCGTCGCCGTCCGGCCGGTGTGGGAGTTCCACAGCGCCGCGCCGGATCTTCTGCTTGGCCCGCTGCGCGTGCTGATGGCTGTTTCCCTGGTGGTGCTGCTGATTGTGTGCGCGAATGTGGCGAACCTTCTGTTGGCGCGGTCGATTGCGCGGCGCAGGGAACTGAGCATCCGCGTCGCGCTCGGCGCCGGCGGGGTTCGGTTGAGCCGCCAACTGTTGAGCGAAACGTTGTTGCTGGCGTGTCTGGGAGTGCTGGCGGCCCTCCCGCTGGCATCGTGGACAGCGGAGATGCTTCCCGCGCTGGTGCCGAAAATTGGCGTCAACATTGCCGGGGGGTTCCAGATGAACGGGCGAATGCTGGGGTTTGCCGCCCTCGTCTGCGTCGCAGCCGCTTTGATCTCGGGAGCAGCGCCGGCGCTGTTATGGATGCGTCCGGAGGTTCATGAAGGGCTGAAAGAAGGTGGGCGCGGCGGATCGCAAGGCGCACAGTCGCACCGCTTGCGCAACTTGCTGGTGGTCTTCGAAGTGGCCCTCGCCACCGTTTCGCTGATCGCCGCGGGGCTGTTTCTGAAGAGTTACCACAATGCCCGCAACATCTATCCGGGATTCGACAAGAACAAGGTTGCGCTGATCCGCTTTTATCCCTCCGGCACTGGTTTTTCCACCCTTGAGATGCAAAGCTTCTGCCTGCGCCTGGCACAGCGGCTGAAAGGGCTTCCGGGCGTGGAGGAGGCGACCTACTCGGATCAGGCGCCGCTCGGTTCCACCGCCGGGCCCTGGACCGGCGTTCAACCCGAAGGTTACACGCCCGCCGTGACGGAGTCGATGGGCGTCAACCGCTATCTCATCGCTCCCGGGTTCTTCCATCTCTTGCGAATCCCATTGCTCGAGGGCCGCGATTTTCGCGACAGCGACGCGGCGGACGCCCCGCCGGTGGTGATCGTGAACGAGACTTTCGCCAAGCGATATTTCCATGGCGGCTCTGCCATTGGACGAAAGGTTCGCTGCTACGGCACGTGGGCGACCGTGGTGGGCGTGGCGAAGGATACGAAATACTTCAGCGTGGCGGAAGCGCCGCGGCCGCATTTCTTCGCCCCCTACCGCCAGCGGGTGGGCACGGATCAACAACTCTTTTTCCTCATCCGTACCTCGGGAGAATTTGCTCCGCTTCTGGCCGTATTGCGAAGCGAGGTGACGGCTGTCGATCCCAATGCGGGCGCCTTCGACGCATTGCCGCTCGAGAAATGGATGGAGATCACCATGCTTCCGCAGACTGTGGCTGCCAGCCTGCTGGGCGCGCTGGGCGCGATCTCTCTGTTGCTGGCGGGCGTGGGATTGTATAGCGTGATGGCCTACGCGGTGGCCATGCGCACGCATGAAATCGGCATCCGGATGGCGCTGGGGGCGGAGGCGGGCCGCGTGCGGATCCAGGTGCTTAGCCGCGGCATGGGATTGACGGCTGCCGGATTGGTGGCGGGAATTGCCGCGGCCATCCCGGTGACTCACCTCATTTCGAGCATGCTCATCGGCGTGGGCGCGGCCGATCCAATGACCCTTGCCGGGGTCGCGCTGTTCCTCGCGATGCTTTCGCTGCTCGCCTGCTACCTGCCGGCGCGGCGAGCCACGCGGGTGGATCCCATCATCGCGCTGCGCTGCGAGTAGTGCTGTCAGCGGCGCGGAGGACTTAGCAGACCGGCCACAACGGCTCCCGCCAGCGCCAGTCCGGCCAGTGTGAGGTATACCTCCTGGTAGCCGCTGGCCACCTGTCCCGCTGCTTTCGCCCGATCCACGATCCCCGCGAAGTATCCCGGCACGATGAATCCGCAAACGCCCCATGCGGAAAAGATGAGACCGTAGTTCGCGCCTACGTTTTTCGGGCCGAAGTAATCGGCGGTGAAGGAAGGCATCAGCG
>JADLBG010000815.1 GCA_020847895.1 Bryobacterales bacterium | reverse complement strand
CTATCCGGAGGGCGATGTGAAGATCGCCGCCTTCAAGCAGCCCAACCACTTCGAAATGCTCCCTGAGCCTCTGCGCGTGCCGAGCGGCCATGGCGGATCACACACCTTCCTCACCCACGAATTCGTCAGCGCGGTGGCGGAAGACCGCATGCCGGCGGTGAATGTCTGGGAGGCCATTGCCTACACCGTCCCCGGAATCGTCGCCCATCAATCGGCCCTGCGCGGCGGCGTCACCATGAAGATCAAGGACTACGGAAAGGCCCCGTCCTAGATGAGTGATCACGGCCCGAGCCGTGCCTTGATCTCCGCCAGTTCCGACCCCAGGCGATCCAACCTCGCGACCAGTTCCGCCTGGTAGCGATCCTCGAGAAGCGGCTGCTTGCCTGTGAAACACAACACCCCCGTCGGCTCCAGAGTGCATTGCTCCACCTCGCTCAGCGAGCGGAAGCCCTGCCGCCGCGCCGCTGCCTCCAGATCATGAACACTCATCATTTCTCTGGCCAGCGCGCGCCGCAGGATCCTCCCATGTTCCAGCAGGACGGTAGGGCTGCCCGCCAGCAGTTCGTCCAACCGGCGGTGGCCGAGCATGAACCGCACAATCAGGTAATTGGCGCCGAGCAGCGTGATTGCTCCGACGATGCCGCCAAGCAGCGTATTGTCGTCTCCAATGATGGCATTCTGCACCGTGTTCGACAGCGTCAGCAGCACCACCAGGTCAAACGGGTTGAGTTGCGCCAGTTCGCGCTTTCCGAATACGCGCAGCAGCACGATCAGGGCGACATAGACGATCAAGGCGCGCAGGATTTTCTCCGAAAGCGGAACCTTGAGAACGAAGAGGTCAGTGAGAATGGACGGTAGCGCGGACATAAGGAACTTTTCCCAGATTGCCCCGCTTTTTCGCCGGCGGCAAGCGCCGGCTTGTGCCGGTTGCGTTAAGCCGGTTGCGTTAAGCCGGTTGCGTTAAGATGGAGCCATGACACGCCGCGAACTGCTTGCACTGGCCGCGGCCGCCCCCATTTTGGCGGCCAAGAGCGCTCCCACCGCTCCGGTTTCCATTGCCAAGGTTCCTTCCTATAGCGAAGACTTGGTTGCGGTATTCACGAAAATGTTCGATCAGATCGGCGGAGCAGGCCGGCTGGTAAAGAACAAGACGGTGACAGTGAAGCTTAATCTCACCGGCAGTCCGGGGCTGCGTTTCCAGGGGAAGGCGCTCGGCCTCACCCATTACTCGCATCCGAAAACCGTGTCGGCGATGGCCCATGTGTTGCACAGCGCGGGAGCAAAGCGCATCCGCTTCACGGAGAGCGCCTGGGCCACCGCGGGTCCGCTCGAAGACTACCTCCTCGATTCCGGCTGGAACGTGCGGCAGTTGCTGGCGGCTGCGCCGAATGTCGAGTTCGAAAACACCAACGGCCTTGGGAAGGGTAAGCAGTATCACCGCTTCCCCGTGCGCGGCGGAGGCTTGATCTTCCCCGCCTA
This sequence comes from Bryobacterales bacterium, assembly GCA_020847895.1. GTDB lineage: Bacteria > Acidobacteriota > Terriglobia > Bryobacterales > Bryobacteraceae > CADEFT01. The sequence goes on along the minus strand of JADLBG010000815.1, from coordinate 13,061 downwards.
TCAACTGAATCACGCTTACGCGGACACCGATGTCTTCATGTCCATGGCGAAGTTGAAAAATCATGAGACCTGCGGCGTCACCCTGGCCATGAAGAACATCTTCGGCATCACCCCTGCCTCCATCTACGGAGACGATGCCGGAAAGGATGAGCCGAACGAACGTCCCACAAAAGGACGCGCCGAGGTCTGCCACTTCGGAAAGCGGAAGCCCGCCTCCTGCGCCCCTCCCGAAATCAACCCCGGTTCCGATCGCGAATCCACCTACCGCATGCCGCGCATCGTCGCCGAACTCGCGGCCACCCGCCCCATCGACATCTCCTTCGTTGACGGCGTCGAGACCATGTCAGGCGGCGAGGGTCCCTGGATCCGCCGCGAACTGGCGCACGTTAAGCCCGGCGTCATGATTCTGGGCACGAATCCGGTCACCACGGACTCCGTGGCAACCGCCGTCATGGGCTATGATCCCCGCGCCCCGAAGGGAACAGCCCCGTTCCAGCGCTGCGACAATTCCCTGACGCTCGCGGAGTCCCTGGGCGTGGGAACCACGGATCTCAACAACATCGAAGTGGCGGGCGAGAAGATCAAAGACGTGGTATTCCGGTTTCCCGGCGCATAACACGCGCTTCGCGCAACAAGGGAGCACCCTCCGGACTTCAGCCACGCTGTAAACTGGTTATACTCGAGGCTTTTTGCGTGGCATACCTGTTCAAATTGCCGGGCTTTAGTGTCACCGCGGTGATCGACATCGTGTGTGTCGCTGTCCTCGTGTATCAGGCCATCCTCATCGTACGCGGCCGCCGGGCCGCCCACATCCTCACGGGAATCGGCGTATTGTGCCTGGTCTACCTGGTCTCGGTCTGGGCACACCTCGATTTGCTGCGCACCCTACTCGCCACTCTGGCGCCTTATACGGCCTTCGCTGTCATCGTCATGTTCCAGTCCGAGTTGCGGCGCATGCTGGCGCGCATTGGACGGCGCGGCTACTTCAGTGTCGGAACTCAGTTGCAGCGCCGCGAATCACTCGAGGAATTGCTGCTCGCCGTCCAGCAACTCGCTCAGGACAAGACGGGCGCGCTGGTCATCCTGGAACGCGAGATCGGGTTGCGGACATTCATCGAGAGCGGCGTTCTGCTGGACGCTCAACTGTCCCGGGACCTGCTGCTGACGATTTTCGAGAAGCGGGCACTGCTGCATGACGGCGCGGTCATCGTCCAGGGAGACCGCATTGCCGCCGCGGCGTGCTTCCTGCCCCTGACCATGAATCCCCTGTCGCGGAACCTGGGAACACGGCACCGCGCCGCCGTCGGCGTCACCGAAGAAACGGATTGCGTGGCGGTGATCGTCTCGGAAGAAACCGGCCACATCTCCGTCGCGATGGGCGGCGAGATCGTCTCGAGGGTAACGCTCGATGAATTGCGCGAAAGAATTGCCGACGCTCTCGGCTTTGGCGCGAAAACCAGGCTGGCGCGAACGGCGGCAAAGAAACTGAGACAGGCGGAGGAGTCATGATCCGTCTGCTCACGGAGAATCTCGGGCTGAAACTCCTCTCCCTCGCCGTGGCATTGCTGCTATGGCTGGCAACGGTCGGCGAACCGGACATGACCACCACCATCGCCGTGCCTGTGCAGTACCGGAATACGCCCGTCAATTTCGAGATCAGTTCGGACCTGACTGACTCCGCGTTTGTCGAGATGAAAGGGTCCAGCGGACGGCTGAGCCGGCAGAACCTCGCCAACAACGTGGTGATCGTGGTGGATCTTTCCGGGGTCCGGCACGCCGGTGATCACACGTTCTCCATCCAGGCGGAGAACGTCAAACTGCCTCCCGGTGTGGCCTTCTTACGCGCCGTGCCGAGCCAGTTGCGGCTGCGCCTGGAACCAAGGGTGATGCGGGATGTCCCTGTGGTGGTGCGCTATGCGGACCCCGTTCCGGATGGCTACACCATTGCCCGGCAGGAGGTTTCGCCTTCGACGATACGCATCGTCGGTCCGGAAAGCAGAGTGAACGCCATTTCCCGCGTGCAATCGGACCCCCTCGAACTCGTTCGCGGCGAGGAAGAGCAGACCTTTCATGTCCACCCCTTCGCCGGCGACCCTCAGGTTCGAGTCGAGCCGACGGATTTGGTCATTACGGTTAAGGTTGGACTGGCAAAAGCCCGATAGTCTGCAGAGGAGCGCCGATGCCAAGGCAACTGTTCGGAACGGACGGGATTCGAGGGGTGGCGGGAGAATATCCGCTCGACGCCCCCACGGTTCATGCCGTGGGCGCCGCATTGGGAAGATGGGCCGCGCGCATCCACGGTCCGGGAAGCGAAATCCTCATCGGGATGGACACCCGCGAATCCGGACCATGGCTGGCCGCGCAGACCGCCGCCGGAATACGGCAATCCGGCGCCAGAGTGCGATTTGCCGGCCTGGTGACCACGCCGGGCGTGGCTTATCTCACGCGCAGCCGCGATTTCGTGGCCGGGGTGATGATTTCCGCCTCCCACAATCCCTATCGCGACAACGGGATCAAGGTTTTCGACCACTCCGGCTACAAACTCCCCGATGACGTGGAACATGCCCTCGAGCAGGAGATTCTTCTGCTGCGCGATTCCGCCCCCGGGATACCGGACCCAGGCCTCGAAGCCTGCATCGGCCTGGACCAGGCATACCTGGACTATCTCGCCTCCACCTTCCCCCACCGCCTCGAGGGGATGAAGCTGGTGTTGGACTGCGCCAATGGCGCGGCGGTACACCTGGCGCCGCAACTGTTCCGCCGGCTGGGAGCCGAAGTCATCGAAATCGGCTGCTCTCCGGACGGCCGCAATATCAACCTCGATTGCGGCGCTCTTCACGTCGAAGGACTACGCGAGGCGGTCCTCTCTTGCGGCGCCGCCGCCGGACTTGCCTTTGACGGCGACGCCGACCGGGCCATCCTCGTGTCCTCGGCCGGCCGCATCGTGGATGGCGATGCCATGCTGCTGATTGCCGCCGATGCTCTCTTGCGGAAGGGAAAGCTTACGGACCACAGTGGTGAACCGGTGGTAGTGGCGACGGTAATGTCGAACTACGGCCTCGAAGAAGCGCTGAAGGCGCGCGATGTGAAACTCATCCGCGCTGCCGTCGGGGACAAGTACGTTCTCGAAGAGATGATCCGCCGCGGCGCTCCCCTGGGAGGCGAACAGTCCGGCCATGTCATCTTTCATGACTACGCTACGACCGGCGACGGCATGTTGACCGCGCTCCGCGTGCTGGATGCCGTCTGCGAGTCCGGACGCACGCTGGATGAGCTGTCGTCGGACCTAAAGGTCTATCCGCAACTGCTGGTAAACATCCGCGTCCGCGAGAAGCGGCCCCTCGAGGACATGGCCGGCGTGCAGGAAGAGATCCAGGCCGCGATGCGCGGCTTTGACGGCCTCGGGCGTGTTCTCGTCCGGTTTTCCGGAACCGAACCCCTTGCCCGCGTCATGGTGGAAGGCCCGGAGCAGACGCGCGTCGAGCTTTTTGCCGGTCGCATCGCAAAGGCCATCCAGTTGGAATTGGGCGGCTAGAGGACCCCGCGCTCAGCCCTCCGGCTCACATTCGTGAGGATGCGTGTGACGGTGCGCGTTCCCCCGCCGCTTGCACAAGCCGAGTGTGCCGCACCCGCCGCACCCCTCCGCCAGTCCTTGAAATACGTCGTCTTCACTGCCTCCGCGGCACACTTTGCGGGTCATTGCCTGCAGCCCGAACCAGCCGCCCATCGCCGCCAGCAGGACGCCCGCCACTTTTACGAAGTCTCCAATCATCGTCTTATCCTCCTCCCATCCCCGCGAAGCCCATGAAGGACAGTGACAGAATTCCGGCGATAATCAACGTTAATACCGCTCCGCGGGATAGATCCGCCGGATCCGACAGCTCCATGTGCTCGCGTATCACGGACATCAGAAACATCGCCAGCAAATATCCGCCGCTCGCCCCCACCGAGAACACCACCGATTGCGCCAGCGTGTACTCCCTCGATGTCTGGAACAGCGGAACGGCCAACACCGCGCAATTCGTCGTGATCAACGGCAGAAAGATGCCCAACTCCCGGAACAGCGCGGGGCTTGTCTTCTTGATGAACATCTCGGTGAGTTGCACCATCGCCGCGATGATCACGATGTAAAGAATGATTCGCAGATACTCGGTTTGATAATGAACCAGAATCAGGTTTGTCCCGTAGCACAGCGCGCTACTGGCCACGATCACGAACATCACCGCCAGCCCCAGCCGCGTTGCCGTGGCCTGTTTCCGGCTGATGCCGATAAATGAACACATCCAGAGAAACACGATCAACACGAAGTTGTTGATAAGCAGGGAATCGATGAAGATGTAACTCAGCGAGAGATTGGTGTTCACGCCGCCTCCGCCAGTTCTCGCGGGCGCTCCTGGTAGCGCCGCCACGCGTTCAATCCCGCCAGCCACATCGCGAGAGCGACAAAGCCGCCGGGCGGGAGCTGAAACCATATCCCCGGCTGAAAATGGGTCCCGAATAACGGGTGACCCAGAAACGTCCCCGCGCCCAGCGTTTCCCGTATCGTGCCGATGCACGCCAGGGCGAATGTGAACCCGGCGCCGACGCCCAACCCGTCCATCGCGGAGGGGATTACGGGGTTCTTCGCCGCGAACGCCTCCGCCCTGCCGAGGATGATGCAGTTGGCGACAATCAAGGGAATGAATGGTCCCAGCGCCCGGTACATGGGAACGCTCAACGCTTTCACCAGGTAGTCCACCACCGTTACAGCCGTCGCGATCAACAGAATGAACGTGGCAATCCGCACCTGCCTGGGAACCAGCTTCCGCACCATGCTCACCATGGCGTTGGAACAGACCAGCACAAACAGCGTCGCCAGGCCCATCACGATGGCGTTCTGCACCGTGTTGGTAATCGCCAGCGTGGGGCACATCCCCAACACCTGCATGAAAACCGGATTCTGCTCCCAAAGCCCGCTCAGGAACGCATCAATTCCGCCGTCCGGCGTGTAGGCGACTCCGTGCTGCCCCGCGCCGTCTCCTTTGTGACCCATCGACGAACCTCGATTCGCCCAGTAGTCTCCCGGCTAGCATCAGGGTTGCATCCGTTTCGCCCTACTACTCTGTCTCCACCATAAGCGGAGAGCCGTAAATAAGGCATAAACAGCTCCGCACGCTTAATTGGCTATGCGCTCCCCCCGGTTGGATCAAAACGATAGCCGGTCCAGGGTTCGGTGAGCAGATACCTGGGATTGGCCGGATCGGGCTCGATCTTCTTCCTCAACCGGTTCACGAAAACCCGCAGATACTCGACTTCGCCGCCGTAGTCCGGCCCCCACACCGCCTGCAGCAGGCGGCTGTGGAGCAGCGTCACATTCGGATTCTCCACCAGGTATTCGAGCAGATCGAATTCCTTCGGCGTAAGCCGCACGCTGCCTCCCGGACCGGTAACAGTGCGCGCCGCCAGGTTGATCTGTAAGTCGCCCAGCGTGATCAGTTGCCGGGGTGTATCCGCGGGCAGCGGAGCCCGACGCAGCGCCGCCCGGATCCGCGCCATCAACTCCGGCTCGCCGAACGGCTTGGTGACATAATCATCGGCGCCCGCATCGAGCGCTTCCACCTTGTCTTTTTCCGAGGAGCGCACCGAGAGCACGACAATCGCCACGTCGGATAGCGCCCGGATGGCCCGGCAGGCCGACATCCCGCCCGTCACCGGCATCAACATGTCCAGGAGAACAAGATCCACCGGCTGCCTGGCCAGCGCTTCCACCGCCTCTTCCCCGCTCCGCGCCTCGCTGACCGCGTATCCCTGCTCTTCCAGCGCCACGCGCACCACTCTACGGATCTGCCGCTCATCATCCACCACCAGAATGTTGGCTCTTGCCTGCATGTCCTACTCCGCCGCCGGCAGGCGGAAGGCAACCGAGGCGCCGTCCCTCGCCTCCGCGTCCACCCACAGGGTTCCACCATGCATCTTCACGATCTCGTTCACCAGCGACAGTCCCATCCCCGTCCCTTCGATGCTTTGCCCTTCCTTCCCCCGGTAGAAGCGCTCGAACACCTTCTCCCGTTCTTCGGGCGCAATCCCGGCTCCGTGATCCCGAACCTCGAACACCACGCCGCCTCCCTGGCTTCTCGCACACAACTCGATCGCCGTGCCGGCGGGCGAGTATTTGCGTGCATTGTCCAGAAGGTACACCAGCGCCATCGGGATCAGCGCCGCGTCCGCTTTCACCGGCGGCAGATCCGCATCCAGATGAATCTCCACTTCGCGGTCCGCGCAGAGCGTCCGCATGCGCGCCACGGCCCGCTCCATCAGGACGCTCACCGCTTGCGGCCCGGCATTCAACTGCATCTGCCCGGCCTCGATCCGCGCCACCTGGATGGCTTCCGAGATCATGCCGGTCATCCGGTCCGACTCCTCTTCCACTACCGTTACCAGTTCGCGGTGGGACGCCTTCAGCGTTCGATCAGAAAGCATCACGCTCGCGCCGAACTTGATCGCCGTCAGCGGGGTCTTGAAATCATGCGCAATCGCGTCGAGCAGCAGCGATTTCAACTCCTGGCTCTGCCGCGCCGCCTCCGCCTTGTTTGCCGCCCGCTGGACTTGCGCGCGCTCGAGAGCGGCGCCCATCAGGTGAGCCACCGATTGCGCCGCCGTACCCGAAAGCACGGCGCCCTCCCATCCGATGCTGCCCACGCTTCCCTTCCCCGCCTCCACCGGCACGATCATCCCGTTCTCCAGTTCGATGCGCCGGTCCTCGACGGCGGCGTTTCGCAGCGCTTCTTCGCCCAATCCCGTGGCGGCCATCCCGGCGCGATGATAGCACCCGGCAGCCCTGTCGTAGAAGGCCGCGCTCGTAAATCCGAACACCCGCGCCAGTGTCTCGACAATCGCCCGGCCCGTGTCCTGAAGGACATCCGTTTCCATGAGCGCGCGGCTGAGCTGGTACATCTTTTCCAACTCCGTCTGCCGCTCCACGGCCTCCCTGGCCTTTCTCCGCGCTCCCGCCGATAGCTGGCTGGCCACCACCGACACGACGAAGAAGGCCGACACCGCCACCCAGTTCTGGGGATCTTCGATAGCGAAGTTCATCAGCGGGGGGAAGAAGAAGTAGGCCGCCATCAGGATGGCCGCCGCCGACGCCGCGATGGCTTCCCATAGTCCCCACTTTGCCGCGATGCCCAACACGCCCATCAGCAGCGTCAGCGCCACGGTGGTGTGGTTGACATGAGGAACCAGGAGATCCGTGGCGGTGATGCCCGCGACAATCGCCAGCACCCAAAGAAGACGCAGCATCCGGCGCGCAATGGTTCGAGCCGCCGCCATAGTACAGATTCAGCCTACCAGCTTCGGCGCGCCTGGGCGGGCGCGGCGCCGGTTCAGGCTGCCGGGGCGGCGGATTCCCGTCCGGCAATCCACGCCGTGAGCTTCGCCTTCGCGCGGCTTTTATAGAGCCGGAATTGCGTCTCCGTCAACTGCATGTCCCGGCAGATTTCCTGAAATGGCTCTTCCAGAAGATAGAATCGGGTCAGCAATTCCGAATCGCGCGAGCGCATGCGGCGCAAACCCCGGACAATCATTTCCCCCCGCTCGCGATGAAGCACCTGGGTTTCAGGATTGTCGGCGGAAGGCGTATTCGTGAGAGCGCTTTCCGAGTTGACGGTGCGTTTTCTTTTCCAGATGGCGCGGACGATGCGCCGGGCTACGAGCCGTCGCACGACCGACTGCACGTAGCCGCGGAGGTAATCCGGATTGCGCAGCGCGCCGCCTTGTATGGTCTCCACAACCACTGTCAGCGTCTCGTGCAGGATGTCGTCAGGCTCGTGTTCGGGCAACTTGAACCGGATATGGGGACGGACGACGCGGTTGAGGTAATCGTAGAGATCTTCGAGGGCCTCTTGATCGTGGTTGGCGATGCGGGACACGAGATTGCGTGAGGTATCCGGCTGGGTCGGGGGAGAGGGGGGCAGGTGGCGAAGCATTTTAGTCTAGGGTGTATCTCCCATTCTTAATACCAAGAGTACTAAATGTATATAGTACTTTAGTCATATTTCTTGGGATATAGGCAAATCCCCTTCTGTTTGCCTGCCGTTCCAACAGGGCACGTTCTATACCAATTTGGTATCCGCGGGTCTCCGCCAAAGCGGGCTCGCGCGGCAACTGGCTCCAAAGGCTTGCGTTAGCGGCGGACCGTCTTTGGCTGGCGAAGTGCTATTCACACCAGCGTGCCCATCCGTACCACGGCATTTCGCGCATCCCATCCACTGGCCATTCCCTCGAGCCGCGCTGCCGTGTGGCTGGCGGTTCTCATTGCCTTCACTGTGCCCTGGGGCGACATGATCCTGGTGGGTGACACCCCGTTCACACGCTGGTTGACGCCGTTGTTGGCAGCAGTCTGGGTGATGGCGACCTGGAAGACGCCGCCGCGCAAGCTCCATGCGGCGATGATCATCATGACGGTTCTTATCCTTTGGGTGCTCTTGAGCGCTTTCACCACGGTAGACTTCGACCGCACGTACCGCCGGGTCTTGTCATACCTGCAACTGTTTCTTGTAACCCTGGTGGTCTTTCAATGCACCCGCAACCGGAAAGACTGGCTCAGAGTGCTTCAAGGATTCGGTCTGGGATTGTGGCCACCCGTCCTTGGCCTGGTGTACAACCTCCAACAAGGGATTTTCATGGGGGATGGACGCTACTCGGCGCCCGGCTTCGATCCCAACGACCTTGCCGCGTCTCTCTCGCTCGGAATTCCCGTGGCGTGGTATCTGCTAATGAACACCAGACGTTTGAGGTGGCTAAACGGTCTCTACATACCATGCGCGTCCATCGCCATCCTGCTTACCGCGTCGCGGGGAGGCCTGGTGACCTTGGCGATCGGTATGCTTTTCCCGCTGTGGTCGATTGCGAGAATCTCCTGGAAGGCGAGAGTGGGGGGAGCGCTGCTGCTGGCCGCAAGCGGTCTGGCGGTGAGCAACTTCCGCGACGAGATATCCGTCAACCGGTTGGCGACCATCTGGTCGCAATTGATGGCGCGGGATCTCAACGGGCGGTTCGATGTGTGGGTACGAGGTTCCCAGGTGTTCATGGAATCACCCGTGCTCGGGGTGGGACCCGGCGCCTTCGCGAGCGCCGTCAGTTCGGACGGGGGCGCCAGGATCGCGGCCCACAACACCTTTCTGGAAGTGATGGTGGAGCATGGGGCGGTGGGACTTGCCCTGTTCGTGGGGATCGTGGCGGCGCTGGCGCTGGGCCTCCGCAAGCAGGCTGCCCTCGAAAAGCGCCTGCTGGCGACGCTCCTGGCGATCTGGTTCACGGCCTGTCAGGCGCTGAGTTGGGAAAACCGGGAGATCACCTGGGCGGTGTGGGCCTTTTGCGTGTGCTGCCCGCCGGCGTGGAGACGTGGAGGGGTACGGGCGCCTAACGGTAGGCTGCTACTCCGGTCACGCGCTCACCGATCACGAGCGCGTGGATGTGATCTGTTCCCTCATATGTCTTCACCGTCTCCAGGTTGCACAGGTGCCTCATGATGGGATATTCGTCCATGATGCCGTTGGCTCCCAGCAGATCGCGCGAGAGGCGCGCGCACTCGAGCGCCATCGAGACGTTATTGCGCTTGAGCATCGAGACATGGGCGGGCTCGAGTTTTCCGGCGTCTTTCAATCGTCCGCACTGGATGGCCAGCAACTGCGCCTTGGTGATCTCAGTGATCATCCACGCCAGTTTCTCCTGGACGAGTTGATGAGAGGCGATGGGCCGGTCGTCAAACTGTTTGCGGACTGTGGAATAGGCGCGCGCGGTTTCGTAGCAATCCATGGCGGCGCCCACCACACCCCATCCGATGCCGAACCTCGCCTGCGTGAGGCAACTGAGCGCAGCTTTCAATCCCTTCGCCGCGGGCAACATGGCGGAGTCCGGAACGCGGCAATCGGAAAGGGAAAGACTCGAAGTGACCGAGGCTCGCATCGAGAGTTTGCCGTGGATATCGGAGGTGGAAAAGCCGGCGGATCCCTTATCGATGAGGAAGCCGCGAATGCCTTCCTCCGTCCGCGCCCAGACGATGGCAACGTCGGCGACGGAGCCGTTCGTGATCCAGGTCTTCTCCCCGTTCAGCACCCACCCCGAGCCGTCGCGTTTGGCGCGCGTGGTCATCCCCGCGGGGTTCGAGCCGAAGTTCGGCTCAGTCAGTCCGAAGCACCCGATCGCATCGCCCGACTGCAATCGAGGGAGCCAGTGTTGCTTCTGTTCCTCTGAGCCGTAGGCGTGAATGGGATACATGACGAGTGCGCCCTGGACGGATACGAAGCTGCGCAGGCCGGAATCGGCCCGCTCCAACTCCTGCATCATCAGGCCGTATTCCACGTTGGACATGCCGGCGCAACCGTAGCCTTCGAGGTTCGCTCCGAGAAAGCCGAGCCGCCCCATCTCCGCGATCAGATGGGAGGGGAAGCGGCCATCCCGCCAGCAATCCCGAATCAGGGGCATCACCTTCTCCTCGGCGAACCGGCGCGCGGTCTGCCGCACGAGGAGTTCTTCTTCACGGAAAGAGGAGTCAATCAGAAGATAGTCCACACCTTTGAAAGGCATAAAAGCCCAGTGTATCCCGGCGCCGTCCTACTGCTCCATCACCACCACCGCGGCCACGGGCACGAGGCTGATATCCAGTCCGGTGGCCGGACCTTCTTCCACCTCATACGGCTCGAGGGCTTTCTTTCCGCCCTCCGGTGTGAGCAGCCACGCCTTCTTGAACTTGCCGAGAACGTGCGCGGTCACGTCCTCCACCGGGTAATCGGAAAAGTTCACCAATTGCAGCACAGCCTGCTTGCCGTCCTTGCCGGCCTGCAAATAGGAGAGCATGCTCGAGACGTTGAACAGCCGGACTCCGAGATTGCTCCGGTTGATCATGGTGTTCACGCCTTTCCAGATTTCATCGAGTTTGGCCACATCGTCCTTATCCATGGTGATCTGGTTTTTGCCGCTGGAAGACATCTTCCATCCCGGAGGTCCATTCAACACTGTTCCTCCATGCCGGGTGAAGTTCTTCAGCACTTCTTTCTCTTCGGGCGTCAGGCTTTCGGGGTCGACGTTCAGCGCCATGGATGCCTTATCGAGGGTATCCGCGCTCAGTATCGAGCCTGGCACGGGGCGGACGGGGGTGTGCTTCACCGCAATCATGTCGAGCACGCCGCCGGAGAGCAGCGCTCCGCTCGAGGCGTCCTGCACCACGGCCAACTTGCCATATGCCGGAAGACCGCGGTATCCCTTGAGGTCCTCATAAAACTGGAGGTATTGTCCGATCTTCTTCCAATCGCGGACGGCAGTGGGGTCGCGGGCAAGCAGACGCTGGGTGAAGTCACTGTCCAGCGCCACCACCCAGCGCGCGCCCAGCATGGCGGCGTCGCCGATGGCCTGCAGATAGCGGCCAGGCTTGAGGACCTGTTTTTCCGGCGGCTTCACAGCCACCCAGAACTCACCTTTGTGCAGCGCGTGGGCATAGCGCAGGAAGCCGGCGTTGGTGTCGATCCAGGGGCCGCCGCTCGGCATGGCATGAGCCTTGTCCTTTTCATCCACGGGCAGAATGCCGGGGAAGACTCCCTGGCTGGTTCCGAGAATCTCCGCGCCGGAGCCGAAGCGCACGCCGCGGCGGGAGGGCAGTTCCACCAGCGCGAGACTTGCCGAGGAGGCCGATTTCCGGGCCGAATCCGCTTCCGGTTCGGGAAAGTCGCCCTCGAGGACCACGCCGCGGAGCCCTTGCTCCCTGGCGGTGCGCACGGACTGGGCCGGATCGCCGCCCGGATGGAGAAGCCCGAGGACAACGACGTTCTGCTGGGCCGCCTTGCTGACAAAAGGTCCGGACCACAGGTTCTGCTCCATCAACAGGCAGTTCACGGGAGTCCCTTGAAGGAGGCTCAAGGTGGAAGGGTCGTTCGAACTCCAGCGGGCGGGCACCCAATCCGTGATGGCCGCCACCATCAGCAGCGCTGCTAGCATACTTTGATCGTCTCACGGCGGAAGGCATGGCGGAAACTGTTTTCGGCGAGCGAGCGCAATTGGGTTTCGCCGAGGCCGAACTCGCGCGCCGCCCGCCGGTACTCTCCATTGAGCGTGCAATGGAACATGGCCGGATCGTCCGTATTGAGGACCACGGGAACGCCTGCATCCACGAGCCGGCGCAGAGGATATTCGTCATAGCGGGCGGCGGCTCCGGTGGCGAAGTTGCTGGTAGGGCAGACTTCGAGCGGGATCTGCCGCTGGGCCAGATGCCGCACGAGCAGGGGGTCTTCGATGGCTCCAATGCCGTGTCCGATGCGCTGGGCGCCTGCTTCAAGGGCCTGCCAGACGGAGTCCGCTCCCAGGGCCTCGCCGGCGTGGCAGACCAGCCGCAGGCCTCTTTCCCGCGCATAGGTGAACACCGGGGCGAAGTCCCGTGCCGGGCCGTTGGTTTCATCACCGCCCAAGCCGAAAGCAACGACGCCGTCATGTACGCGGGCTGCCGCCAGTTCGGCCACGTGAGCAGCCTTTTCCACTCCCCACTGGCGGACGGCATCCCAGATCCAGTGGACCTCGACCGGACTCGAGGAAGCAGCCTCGCGGACGGCATCGTGAACGGCCGCGGGGTCCTGGCCCTTCCACAGCACAACCCCGGCCGAGAGAGTGATTTCGGCATAGGTGACGTTCTGGCTGTGCAACCGCTCGAGCAGGCGCCGGGTGGCGATGGCGTAGTCCCGCGGCTGCTTGAGATGCTTCGCCACCCAGCCGAAGTTCTTCAAGAACTCGTCGAACGTGTCGTATGAATAGCGTGCGTGGATTTCGTCGAGGGAAAGCGAAGGCGCGATTTCGCGCAGTGTTTCCGGCTCAATGGCGCCCTCGAGATGAACGTGAAGCTCGGCTTTCTCCAGGTGATCGGCAAACTGCAATTGTGAACCTCTCTCTATCCTTCATCGCGCGCAGAGGGCGCTTGTTGACATAATAGCCTTCGTGACCGCCGCCGATATCGAAGCCATCGTCTCCGGACGCCACCGTGATCCGTTCCGGATACTCGGCCCACACCAGACACAAGGGGAAGGGGAAGACCCGCGCTG
>JADLBG010000814.1 GCA_020847895.1 Bryobacterales bacterium | reverse complement strand
TCGATCAACTCCAGTTGTTCGCCTTCCGGTGAGCCGAAAGTGAACTCCAATTTGTAGCGCTGCGCCACGCACGGTGTAACAGCAAGAGCAATGCAAAGGCATCCTGCAACGAGGGTCTGGTCGCAGGGGAGCTTCAATCGAGCCAGAGCGCGGCGCATGAGCCGTTCCTCCCTCAAGAAACAAGTCTTATGGATGTCCTTCTCTCTATCGGCTGGCTTCCTACCCTCCTTTACCCCGCTCTTCCCCTCATTCGTGCAATACAATGAATCGCTGAGATGCCCTCCCGACGTACTGCTCTCCAATCCCTTGCCGGCGCCGCCCTCGCCCCCGGCATCCTCCGCGCGCGCCGCACGCCCGGCGATAAACCCAACCTCCTCTTCCTCTGTACCGACCAGCAGCGCGCCGGCACCTTCGCCGCGTACGGGAACACCCGCTTCCATGTCCCCAACATGAACCGCCTCGCCGCCGAGAGCGTCGTCTTCGACCGCTGCTACGTCACGCAGCCCGTCTGCACCCCCAGCCGGTCCTCCATCATGACCGGCTACTGGCCGCACACCAACGGATGCGTCCATAACAACATCCGCCTCAGCCCGGAACGAAAAACCCTCCCCGAACTCCTCGAGGACAGCAGCTACCGCACGGGCTACTTCGGCAAGTGGCACCTTGGCGACGAAGTCTTCCCCCAGCACGGCTTCGAGGAATGGGCCGCCATCGAAGACGGCATTTATCAGTCCTACTATTCCGAGGGCCGCGATAAGAGCGCCCGCAGCGCCTATCATCACTTCCTGCTGCGCCTGGGCTACCAGCCGGATACTCCCAAGGGCTTCAGCCGCGGATTCGCCACCAAGCTCCCCGTGGAGCATTCCAAACCTTCTTTTCTCGCCCAGGAGGCCTCGCGCTTCATCCTCAAGAATCGCGCCGAACCATGGCTCCTCTACGTAAACTTCCTCGAGCCGCACACGCCGTTTTCGAGCAGCCTGAACGATCTCCACTCCGAAGAGGAAGCGCGCCTCGATGAGAACTTCGAAAAAGTTCCCGATGGCGGGGATTGCCGGTGGTACGACGCGCTGCGCCGCCGCTACCACACCGGCAGGAGCGAGGGCCTCGATTATCGCAATCCCGCCGGCTTCCAGCGCGCCGCCCGTAATTACGCCGGCCTCTGCTCCCTGGTCGATCAGGCCCTCGGGCGCATTCTCTGGTCGCTCGAAGCCTCGGGGCAGGCGGAGAACACCATCGTCGTCTACACCTCCGACCACGGCGAGATGATGGGCGCCCACGGCCTGCTCTACAAGCAGGTGATGTATGAGGAGGCCATCCACGTTCCCCTGCTGTTGCGGGTCCCCTTCCGCCACCAGAAGCCGGCGCGCGTGGCCCAGCCGGTGAGCCACATCGACACCATCCCCACCATGCTCGAACTGCTCGGGCGCAAGGACCGTATCGGGCAGCAGGGCGAAAGCATGGTCCCCATTCTCGCCGGCAAGCGCAAACCCTCCGACGTGTTCCTCGAGTGGACCAATGACGGCAAAGCCGACGGCGCCGGGCCGAACGCCCGCACCGTCACCACTCCCGATGGCTGGAAACTGGTGCTGCACGATTCGGACAAGTCGATGCTCTTCCACCGTCCCACCGACCCCCAGGAGTTGCACAATCTCTACGGGCGGCCGGAACACGCCCGCAAGCAAAAAGAACTCACCGCCCGCATCGAGAGTTGGCAGAAGAGAAACAACGATACGATGCCTCTCCCGGAGGCGTGAAGAAGACAATGCAGCGAAGATCCGTATTGAAAGCCGCCGCCGGGTTCCCGGCCATCGTTCACTCCCGCATGGGGACCGCCTCGGATAAGCCGAACATCCTCTGGATCCTTTCCGAAGACATGGGCCCGAGCCTCGGCTGCTACGGCTATCCGCTGGTGCATACGCCCAATCTCGATCGGCTCGCCTCGCAGGGAGTCCGCTTCAGCCGCGCCTACACCACCGCGCCCGTCTGCTCCGCCAGCCGCAGCGCCTTCAACGTCGGCCTGTACCAGATCTACACGGGCACGCATCACCACCGCAGCCATCGCAAGGACGGCTACAAACTGCCTCCTCCGGCGCGCCTTCTCAACGACCGTATGCGCGAGGCCGGATACTTCACCGCCAACGTGCTCGATTTCGCTCCGGGCGCGCGCGGAACCGGGAAGACCGACTTCAACTTCACCGCACCCAAGCCGTTCGACGGGACCCATTGGAACCAGCGCAAGCCCGGCCAGCCTTTCTACGCACAGGTGAATTTCCAGGCGCCGCACAAAGGCCCCGCCTTCAAAGAGGCGCGCCGCCAGAAGGTGCTCATCGATCCCGCGAAAGTACCTCTACCCTCCTACTATCCCGATCATCCGGTCGTCCGCGACGAGGTGGCCAACTTCCTCGATGCCATCAATCTGCTCGATCACAAAGTGGGCCTGTTGATGGAAGCCCTCGATCGCGACAAGGCGCTGGACAACACCGTCATTTTCTACATGGGCGATAACGGCCGCTGCCTGCTGCGCGGCAAACAATGGCTCTACGATGCCGGCGTGCGCGTGCCGATGTTCCTGAAATGGCCCGGCGTCACCAAACCGGGGACAGTCAGCGATGACCTGGTCCTCTCACTGGACCTTACCGCCACCGCCATCCTTGCCGCCGGCATTCCGCTGCCCGAGACGCTTCACGGCCAGCCGCTGGCAGGCCCGAAGTACAAGCCCCGCGACGTCATCTTCACCGCGCGCGACCGCTGCGACATGACGCTCGACCGTATCCGCTCCGTGCGCGACAAGCGCTACAACTACATCCGCAACTTCATGCCTGAACGCCCTTACACGCAGCACAACGAATACATCGAAACCGAGTACCCGACCTTGGGCGTAATGAAGGAACTCTACGCGAAAGGAAAGCTCAACGCCGCGCAATCCCTCTTCATGGCCCCGCGCAAGCCGCCCGTCGAGTTCTACGACATGCGGAATGACGCGGACGAAGTCCACAATCTCGCCGGTTCTCCCACGCACCGCAAGCTCATTGAAGGCTTCTCGAACCGCCTCGACTCCTGGCTGCAAGAGATGAACGACAAGGGAGCTATCCCGGAAAGACCGGAGGCGCAACAACTGTAATCCGGCATGCGGCTCCGGACCTGCCCGTCGCGCTGTATACTGAAGCTACACAAGAATCAGGGTTCGTCTCAAGGTCAGGGCACGAAAAACGTGGACTCCGGACCCGCTCAGGGGTTGCTAAATGATAGCTCGTCTTTCCTGTGTTTTTCTTCTCTCCCTGCTGCTTGACGTGACTGCCAGTGCCCAATTGGCGACCACGACCTCGCTGGTCGGTACAGTCACTGACTCGAGCGGCCAATCCGTACCCAATGCGAAGGTAACCGCGGTGGAAGAAGGTTCGCTCACCACCTACAACACCACCACGAACGTGGCCGGCTACTTCGCCATTGACTTTGTCCGCGTGGGCACCTACAGCATCACGGTGGATCAACCTGGCTTCCAGAAGGTCACCAAGACCGGAATCCAGGTAAACATTAACCAGACCGTACGAACCGACTTTCGCCTGGAAGTCGGCACTGTTTCCCAATCAGTCACCGTGGCGGCCGACGCCACTGCCATCAAGACGGACGAGGCCACGGTGCGCGAGAACATCAGCACGCGCGCGGTGGCGGAGTTGCCCTTGAACGGCCGCGACGCAATGCAATTGGCCGTATTGACGCCCGGCGTATTGCGCGGCCCGAAATCTTCGGATACGGCGACGCCGCCCGGCAATGATTTTGTCGGCGCCGGCACCCGCGAAATCTCCAACAGCATGTCGCTGGACGGCATCAGCGTGATGAACAACCTCATCACCAACACGCCCACCCGGCCCATGGTGGAGACCATTCAGGAAGTGGAGGTACAGACAGGAACTTACTCCGCTCAATACGGCTCTTACATGGGTGTACATATCAACGAAATCACCAAGGCCGGCACCAACGCGTTTCACGGCTCCGCCGTGGAATTCCTGCGCAACCAGGTGCTCGATGCCCGCACCTTCTTCACGCTGCCCACGCCCGCAAACCCTACTGCCGCCAAACCTCCGTTGCGGCAGAATCAGTTCGGGGTAGAGTTCGACGGGCCGGTCATCATCCCGAAACTCTACAACGGCAAGGACAAGACCTTTTTCATGGGGTCTTTTGAAGGCTTCCGCAATGTGCAGCAAGCCACTTCGCTTTCCACGCAGATGCCGGCAGCCTTCTTCGGCGGCGACTTCTCACAAGTGCCCACGAGAAGTATCACCGGGGGCGTCATCAAGGATCCCTTCAACGGCAGCGCTCCGTTCCCCGGCAATATCATTCCCACCAACCGCATCTCCCCAGTGGTTTTGAAACTTCAACAGTACTATCCCGCGCCGAACCTCCCGGGGCTTGCCAGCAATTTCTCCGTTCCGGTCCCCAGTACGGGCAGATATAACCAAACTCTGGACCGCCTTGACCAGAACATCGGCGACAAGGTTCGTCTCTATGCGCGCGCCCACTGGCAGGATTGGGCCGGCTTCGGGGGCAGCGCCATCCCCGTCAACTCCACCACCACTCCGACAACGGTCACCAACTACACCTTCGGCTATACGCACACTCTTTCAGCCAACATCGTGAACGATTTCCGTATCGGCCGCAACTACTTCAATACGGCCACCGTCAACCCGTTCACGGTCGCCGGCAACACAACCGCCGGCACAAGTCTGGGAATCCCCGGTTTCGATGGCGACTCCAAATACAATAACCCGGGCATTCCCGATTTCGGCATCACCGGATTCAACGGTTTCGGCAGCGGCGGCACCAACTGGTATCAGAACGACAGCACACTGCAAATCTCCGAGCAGGTTAGTTGGAACAAGGGTTCGCACGGCATCATGGCCGGTGTCGAATTCCGCCGTCTGGCCACCGGACGCGCCGCCGTCAACAGCCCTCGCGGCACGTTCACCTTCAATGGAACGTTGACCGGCTACGCTCCGGCTGACTTCATCCTCGGTACGCCTGTCAGTTTCGGCACGGCGGGTCCGGAAGTCCGCGGCCGCGTTGCCTCCTGGCGCGACGGCTTCTTCATCCTCGACAAATGGCAGGCTTCGAGGAAACTGACCATCAACTACGGCCTCCGCTGGGAACTGCCTACCGTACCGTACACCATTAACGGCAACGCCAGCATCCTGAACCCGGACCAGACCGCGCTCGTCGTGGCCACACCCGGCTTTGGATTTGTCGCGCCGCAGCACAAACTCTTCGCCCCGCGCCTCGGCTTCGCCTACCGCATCACGGACAAGACCGTCTTCCGCGGCGGCGCCGGCATCTACTACAATCCCAACCAGACCAACACGTTCACCTTCCTCAATACCAATCCGCCGTGGAGCCCCATCTTCAATTGCAACTGGTCCGCGGGACTCACTGCCCTCAGCCTGAACAATCCGTTTGCCGTGTCCGCGGCTTGCCCTCTGCCCGGCAGCAATAGCGGCGCGCTCATCGTCACCCCGGCCTATAACCTGGCGCCCGCCCGCATGAATCAATGGAGCGCCAGCCTCGATCGCCAGTTGTGGAACGGAGGCGGACTGGAGTTGCAATACCTCGGCTCCCACTCCTATCACCTCGACCGGAACTACTACAACAACTCCCCGCTGCCGGGCCCCGGCCCGGTCAACTCCCGGCGTCCGAATAAGTCGTTCGGCCCCATCCGCACGATCAACAACGACGTCATCGCCAACTACGAGAGCTTCAGCGCCATTTTCCGCCAGCGCCTGAAGAAGGGCTTGCAGGTCCAGGCCAGCTACACCTGGTCCCATACTCTCGATATCTCCACGGACTCTAACGGCGGCGGCACCAATATGAATCCCTATTGGTGGAAGTCCGACTACGGCAACTCCAATTGGGATATCCGCCACCGGGTCGTCGCCTACTTCGTCTACGATATCCCATTCTTCGGCATCACTAACCCGATACTCAAGGGAGTGTTCGCCAAGTGGCAGGCCAATGGTATCCTGATCTTCCAATCCGGGCTGCCCTTCAACGTCACCACGGGCACTGATACGGCCAACACCGCCGCCAGTGGCTCCTACCGTCCGGACCTGGTTCACGCCGCCTCGGCCAATTGCGGCCGTGGAAACCTCATCGGGTGCATCGATCCAAGCGCGTTCACGGTTGCCGACCTGTACCCCATCACCCCCACGAACTTCGCTTATGGAAACGCCGGCCGCAACATTCTGTTCGGTCCCGGCTCGCAGACGGTGAATTTCTCCATCTTCAAGAATTTCCCCATCCGCGAGCGCCTTCAGTTCCAACTCCGGCTCGAGACTTTCTCGCTGTTCAACCACACCAACTTCGGCAATCCGTCCGCAACCATCAACACCAGTTCCTTCGGCAATATCACCAGCGCCACCGCGAACCGCAACATCCAGATCGGCGC
>JADLBG010000813.1 GCA_020847895.1 Bryobacterales bacterium | reverse complement strand
GTGATGAGAAGGCCTGGGAGGCTGATCATTGTGTCCCTGCCCCAATCGGTAAACCAGGGATAGCCGGCGATCACCGTGGGCGAGCCGTTTGCGCGATGCACAAGGAACTGGTCCGCCGCGAGGTTCAACCGGGCTTCGAATTCCGTCCTGGCTTCGGCGGCGATGGCTGCTCGCCGCTTACGTTCGGAGGCTTCCCACTGGCACACCTTCTCGAAATCGATCGAATCGGGATTCTCGATGGTCGCCGCGATGTAGGCTGTCTCTCCGGGAAGCAGTTCGAAACCGAACCAGCCGGGTGAGTAGATATCTTCCTGAAAATCGAGACCCCGTTCCATCTCCTTGCGGTATTCATTGCGGTAATACCAGTTGCTCTCGGGAATAAAGCCGGCTCCATTGTGGAAGAGGCGCAGGGCGGGCAGACCCTCATAGGGCTGGAGGCGGAGCATTGAGCCGCGATCCTCCACTTGCCGGTGAAACGCCTCGCCGGCCTGCTGGAGGGAATGGTAATCGCGGTAGGCCAGAAACGGCTGGACACAGAGGCGGGCTTTGTTCGAAACGCGGTACTGCACAACCACCGTCTGCTCACCCTGCACGAGAAAGAGCCGCTTTTCCACACTGGCGCAGCCGGCACGGTATCGCCATATGGGAAACGGATCCAGCCGGAATTCCTCGAGTAGTTGGAACCCGGACGGGGCGATCACGCCAGGATACTGCGCGGCGCCCAGGTTGTGACATTCACCGTCACAGAGGATTTTCTCCTCGAGACGTGAGAGGAGCATGTAGCGCTCGACGGGCGGGCGCAAGGAGGCGACGAGCAGCCCGTGGTAGCGCCGTGTATTGGCTCCGGCAACGGTTCCCATGGCGAACCCACCGGCGGCGTTGGTTTCGAGCCACTCCAATTCCGAGGACCGGGTCCAATCCCGGCATTTCTCGCCGTCGATGACGATGGGTTGCATGGCGGGGGCTGGCTCTCCTGATAGCAATAGCCAAGGATACTTGAAATCTTGCGGACAGGAGCTTTCATGTTGCGAGCACGCTCCCGGAGAGGACCGATGGAAACCTTCACCAAGCTGTCTGGCGGCCTGAGCACATCGTCCATTTCTTGCGTGACGCGCATGGGATTTATCCCATTGGCTCATCCCTTTGCTCGCCGCATAAAGCGCTGCGTGCCCGAGGGTTGTTGCCCGACCGCCGAAGCTGCTCGCTCGCCCAGCGCTCCAGCAGCTTTCAGGCTAATTGCTGAAGCGGATCGCTCGCTGGCTCTGAACGCTAATTCCCAGTCAGTGCATTAAAAAACAACTTAAAACTCTGGTAACTCTGCGCCCTGTACTGCGGCCGCATTCCGAACAGGATCACCTTTCCGTTCCCCATTGCCGCCTCCACCAGGGCCGCTCGCCCGGCGAGGTACCGTTGACCCAACAGCCATCCAGACGCCAGCGCCCCCGATGCCGGATACCGCGCCACCACCTTCACTCCCTCGCCCGCCTCCCACGCCGGGCTTCCCTCTGACCAGATGGCGATCTCCTTGGGCATTCCCCTCGCCAGCGGATGGCTTTCGTCCAGCGTCACGTTCAGCAGCGATCCGGGCGAATAAAAATCCCTGCTCGAAACTCCCTCCACCGTGCTCCTCACCCGGATCCCCAACCGGTCCACCGCCCATTCGCAGGCATCGTTGAGAAACACCAGCGTCCCGCCCTCGCGCGCGAATTCCTTCAACGCCGCCGCCCCTTCCTCGCCCAATCCACCCGTGTATTCCTCGGGCATCGATCCCGGCGCATATCCGCTCTCCATATCCCGCGCCCGCTCATCCGGAAACACGATCACATCAAAACTTTTCCGCAATCCGCCAGCCCGCGCGTCGTTGTTCCCGACGCTCGCATACGGAAACCCGAAGGCGTCCAGCACCCACCGCGTCCACCCTTCATCCATCACCGGAATGTAACTCCGGTACAGCCCGATTCGCGGCTTCTTCAACGCCTTCAAGTCCGCGCCCGCCCCACGGTTCACATAGAAATTCCCAGCCCCATCCCGCGCCACTGGCCTCCCTGCCTTCCACGCCGAGGTCACCTGCTTCCAACTGTCGACATTCGACGCTGCCAGCGCGCCTTCCGGAACCTTCCCTTCCTGCGCGAACAGAAACCCCCGCGCCGGCGCCGTCCGTGCCTCGAACTTGTCCTTCAACGTATCCACCGCCACTCCCATCAGCAGGGGCAGCGTTTGCGCCGTCACGTCATACGGCGTTTTCGGCGGTCCACCCGGATACAGCCGCAAGTCCGGATAATGCTGCCGCTCGAGCAGCGTCTTCGCAAACGCGCTATACGGCTGCTGCATCCGGATCACGTACGATCCCGCCGCGTACCGCTTCCCGTCCGCCTCGAAATCAGCCGCCGCCTGTTCCACTTCCACCATCCCGAACGCCAGCGTCTCCAGCATCTTCCTCGCAGATCCAGGATCCAATTGGCCTTTGGGGATCACGAACGAGTACGGGGCCTGCCGCACGGACGCCCGCTGCAAAATGCGGTAGAAGTTCCACAACAGATCCTCCCGCCGTATCGCCGCCTGCCACAAACACGATTCAAACGCGATCAACTGGTCGTCGATGATGTCGCGCAGCCGCCATTCCCCGCCCAGCCAAGGCTCCAGGTAGTTCCACGACCGCTCCCGCGGATCATATCCCAGCGCCTTCCGTGCAATCTGGTCCGGCCGCACATAAATGGGGCTCGCCAGCCGCGCGCTCGCTGATTCGCTCAGGATTCGCATCCCGCCGTGGTAGGCCTGGTAGTGCCGCGCCGGAGTCCAGAAGTCGTACATCGCGTTCACC
The DNA here is from genome assembly GCA_020847895.1 of Bryobacterales bacterium. GTDB lineage: Bacteria > Acidobacteriota > Terriglobia > Bryobacterales > Bryobacteraceae > CADEFT01. Next base: position 8,288 of record JADLBG010000813.1, on the reverse strand, counting down.
GCCACGCCCTTCTTTCCCGCCGCCGTCAGGTCCGCCGCCATCCCCATCCCGATCATGTTGCCTTCCTGCATCAGGGCCGCATCCACGTTCGCATCAATTGGATCCATCCACGGAGGCACGAATATTCGCGACGCCGTCGTCCCTTGCTGATGCACGTCGTACACAATTTGCGGATGCCACACGTTGTGCAGCCGTGACACTACCGCCCTCGTCTCCGGCTGCGAAAAGATGTACCAGTCCCGGTTGTTGTCGTGTCCCACATAGTGCTGGTACAACTCCGGCGGCCCGGTCCCCTCATACGGAGTTCCCAGCGTCTTCCGGTACCACCGCGTCACGATATCCACGCCGTCCGGATTTAACGACGGCACTAGAATCAGGATCACGTTGTCCAAAATCCGCCGGAACTTCGTCTTGTCCTCCGTCAGGATGCGATAGGCGAACTCCACCGCGCTGTGCGTCGAAGCCACCTCGGTCGCATGGATCGAGCAGGTGATCATCACCACCGCCTTCCCCTGCGCGATCAGCTTCTCCGCCTCCGCCTCATTCGTCTTTCGCGCATCCGCCAGCCCCGCCTGCATCTGCCGGTACCGCCCCAACCCCCGCACCGTCTGCTCGTTCGAGATAAAGGCGGCAATCATCGGCCGCCCTTCCACCGTCCTGCCGATCTCCTCCACCTTGATGCGCCCGCTCGTCCTCTCGAGCGCGCGGAAGTAACTCACCACCTTGTCCCAATCGAGCAGGACCCGGTCCACCCCAATCGCGTGCCCGAAGTGGCTTTCCGGCGTAGGCGGCGCCGCCGCTGCAACGGCAACTCCCACCGCCGCCAGCAGCGCAGCCCGCATCACGCGCATGTGCGGTTCAACTCCACCCACAAGGCGCGGTACCATCTCAGGAACCGCTCCGGCTCCTTGCTCTCTTGCGCTTCGCACAACGTATAGCGGTCGTACTTCGATGCCCGCATCAGCGCGAACAACTCCCGGTACGGATACGGCCCCGCCAGTTCATTGATGTGCGCGTTCTTGATCCACGGCCGCAAAAGATTGAAATTCTGCTTCACGCTCCCATTAATGATGTCTGTCGGATTCGAGTTCCAGCACAACCCCACGTGGTCGTGCCGCGTCGCCTTCATGATCGCCGCCGCCACCGCCGGCATTTGCGTCTCGCGCCCGTGCACCTCCAGCCAGATCTCCACGCCCATCCGCGCCCCGTAAGCGCCCACTTCCCGCAGCGACTCCCCAATCACCTCCACCGTCTTGCGCGGCCCCACCTCCTTCGAAATTCCGTTCGGCCGCACCTTCACGCCCCACGCCCCCGTATCGTGCGCCAAGTCCACAAACTTCTTCGCTTCCTCGATGTTCTTCCGTCTCACCGCCTCGTCCGGCGAATGGAATTCACACGTACTCCCGAGACTCAGCAGCCGCACCTTGCTCCGCGCGAACCGCTCGTGCACCTTTCCGCGTTCCGCCGCGGAAAGCGATGGCTCCACGCCGTGCTTGTGGCCCGTGCGCAACTCCACCGCCTCGAACTGCGCCTCCTCCAGCTTCGCAATCAACGTCTCGAGATCGTAATCCTTCAGGATGTTGTACGTCACAGCGCCGAGTCGCATGGGGTTACCTCTCACAACTGGGATTGAAACTCAATTGTACTCGCCCCGGTTCACCGCTTGGCGGCCCGGTTCATCGCCTCGATATACGACCGCTCGAAGTAATAGAAAAATCCGTCCTCGCCGCCCACAATCAGGTCCAGCCGCCCGTCATGGTTCCAATCCGCCACGTTTGGTGTCGGACTGTGCCCCCTCAACGGAGCCTCGATTAACTTTCCGCGCAACGTCATCACCGGCTTCGCCTGTGTCCCCGTGTTCTCGTACCACAGCGGTCCATTATCCCCGTCCACAATCAGATCCAAATCCCCATCCCCGTCCCAGTCCGCCAGCTCGACCTTCCGCCGCCCGCTGCTCCCCGCGCGCCCTGCCGCCAGATTCAAGAACCGCCCGCTCGGCGTCACGAAGATCCGCTCCGGCGGCATCACGCACAACCGTCCCCCGCACCGCGCCCGCCGGAACAACGACAGATACCCCTGGTGATTCAGCATCACCAGGTCCGGCAATCCATCCCCATCCCAATCCACCACCTTCGGCGTCGTCCGCCACTGCGTCACCAGTTGTTTCCCCTTCGGCTCCCACCACACCCAATCCGGCTTCGGAACCCTTCCCTTCCACTCCACTTCAATATCCTCCGCCGGCGCCAGTTCCGGCTTTCCCGCACTCCCCACATTCCGGTACCACACCACCGACCCCCAAATGTCATTCACCAGAATGTCCGGCTTCCCGTCCAAATCCCAATCCGCCACGGAAGGGTTCGAGTATCCCCACTTCCGCTCCGCGGGACCCTGGATCGATCCGTTTTCCCCCGCCATCCGCCGGATCACCTTTCCTCCGGCTTTCAGATAACCGCGGTCCACGAACGCCGGCTCGCTCCTGCTTCCCACATTCTCGAAATACTGCAAATATCCCGCCGAATTCCCCGCAATCAAATCCAGCTTCCCGTCTCCGTTCCAATCCGCCGCCACCGGACGCGATAGCGCCCCACTCTTCACGTATGGATCCACCTGCTCGAAATATCGCGGCGGGGCAAACCGCGGTTCTTCCCCGCGCGGCGCCAGATTCTCCACCAGCGCCACGCGGCCGTCCTCCTCCCCAATCACCAGCGAAGGACGTCCGTCCTTGTGCCAATGCGCCACGCGCGGCTGGATCATGCACAGGTCCATGTGCAGGACCGTTCCGCCCGCCTTCACCATCTCCCCCGCCGCCAGTTTCGGCATCCCCCGTCCGTCCACGTTCCGGAACAGCCACACCGTGTCAATGAAGTCCGACGCCACCAGCGACAGCCGACCATCCCCCAGCCAGTCCACCGGGTTCGGGACCGGGCTCCCATACTGGTCCAGCGTCTTCCCTCCGGCCATCAGCTTCACCGGAGCCTCATACCGAGGCGCCGCATTCGTCCCTACATTGCGGTGGAAGTATATGTACCCGTGCAGCGGTCCTCGTTCCCAGATGCCGTTCTCATCGAACGCGTCATCCCAGCCGTAATCCCGCCAGTCGCTCACCCCCGTCAACAGGTCGATCTTTCCGTCCCCGTCCCAATCCACGGGGTACCACAGATCATCCCGCCCCACGTGATAATCCACGTGCAGCATCACCTTCACCGGGTTCGCCAGCCGGTTCTTCACCACATCGCTGAAATACCCGCCGCTATACACCAGGTCCACTGCCCCATCCCCGTTGAAATCCGCTGCTACCAGGTCCTTCTTCCCCGCGCCCATCCACTCCGCCTTATCGAACAGCGGCTTCTCGTTCGTGCCCAGGTTCCGGAACAGATAGATCCCGTTGTACGGCCGGTCCGGGCATCCGACAATCAGGTCCTGAACTCCGTTTCCGTCTATATCTATCACAACCGGATGCGCCCAAAGACCTACCGAAAGCTTGCCCTTCACCCCGGCGCGCCCGTAGGCGATCCGCTCCCCGGCTCCCACCATCGCCGGTTCCACCAAGCGTTGCGTCTCGCCTTCCCGGCCCACATCCCACGACACCGTGTACGACGCGGCCCCGGTCGACACCCAACTGATCCGCGCCTCCGGCGTCCTCCAATCCACCTTCACCCCAATCTCCACATTGGTTCCCGCACCCCGCACCCGCACCGAATCCGGATTGAACCGCAGCGGCATTTCCTTCTGTATCCACACCGGATATCCCGGCTTCGCATCCGCATTCACCTCAATCTGAAAATGGTTCCCCGCGGCACACCAGGCCGCTTCGAGAAACACGAACACCGCCACTAGCATTCCGCCCACTCACGCCTCCTCATGAACCCCATATGTTTGTCCACGACGTTGCTCCCTGTCAATTGACACGTCCTGCCACTTCCACGGGAGAGCGGCATTTCCACTCAGTCGGGAAGGAACGGCTATTGCTTCGTATGCCACGAGAGGGTCCGCAAGAATTTAAGGGCGGCCTGAGTGCAGGGAAACTGTGTAAGGATTCGGGAGCGCCGCCGTCAACAACGACGCTCTTGGAGAATTGCGTTAGCCTCAGTCAGGTCGGCAGTGCTGAATCCTTCGGTGAATCTCCCGTAGACCTCAGCCAGCAAGTCGCGCCCTTCCCGGCGCTTGCCTTGACCCTCCCAAAGACGGGCCAGACACACGGCCGCCCGCAGTTCCAGACTCAGCGCCCCTTGACCACGAGCCACTTCCAGGGCCTGTTGAAAACTGCTCTCCGCATCTTCAAGGCGTCTTTCGGGTACTTGCATCAGAACGCTGCCCCGAAGGCGGCGCAGTTCCGCAGCGTAGAAGAACGCCGGCGTGTCGCGGAGCATACCTAAAGCCTCATCCAAGGCGGACAGAGCTTCCCGTGGCCTCGCATCGCGGCAGTACGCTTCCGCCAGCAGCGCAAGGTAGTAAGGGCGGTCCATTTCCACGCCGGCAGCGCGGCAACCGGCCAGCCCTCTATGGATCTCAGCGATCCCCTCCGCGGTTTGCCCCTGCATGGCGACCCCCCAGCCGCGCAAAACGCCGCCGACGGCAGCCCAGTGGAGGAAGCCGTTCTTATTGGCGGCCTCGATTGCAGCCTCGGCCCATTCTATCGCCGGCTTGGTCGATGTCGACTGGTCTGTCGAAGACGATCAGCCCACAGCTTGGCCGCGAGAAAGCCGCGCTCAACGGCATCACGGACCAGGATGTGGCGCGCCTGCTGCGCCTGGCGAGCGCGGGCGATTCCGCCGGATTGCTCCACATCTCCGATGAGAAGGGAAGACGCGCTCATCATGGTGCGCCTCGCGCGCGCCTCCCCCTCCGATCTCGAGCGCTTGAAGAGCCTCAAACTGCGCGGCCGTGGAGGAAGCCTGGTGGCGCTCGGCGAGATCGCGCGCATCGAGAGCGCCATCGAGGACAAGAGCATTTACCACAAGAACCTCATGCCGGTCACCTGCGTCACAGCCGGCTTGGCGGGGGTCATCGAAAGCCCGGTCTACGCCATGCTGAAGGTGCGGCCAGAGATCGGGCGAATCCGGGTCCCCGAAGGGTACCGAATCGAGCAATATACAGCCGGCCTGCCTCCCACTGACACGCGTTTCGCGCTCAAATGGGACGGGGAGTGGCACATTACCTACGAGGTCTTTCGCGACCTCGGCTTGGCGTTCGGCGCCGTGCGCTTCCGCCCCATGATGCTCACCGCTTCGGCCGTGATCGTCGGCTCGGCGGTGATTCTTTTCGATCCGATCTTCCAAGGCCTGGCGATCGCATTGATGGCCGGCGAAATCGCCTCGCTGGCGTTATCGCGGATGACGGTGCCCGTGATCTACTTCATGGTGAACCGGTCAGGCCCCCGATGAGCGCCGACCACATTGCCATCTTCCAATTCACGGCCGTGGATCGCGGGCTTCCCGGCTTCCATACCGTCGCGTCCTCAAGGAACTTCGGCTCCTGCAGGACAATCGCATCGCCGCCGTCCAACTCGCCAGGACGCTCCCCGCCGATACGCCGCCTCTCGCCGATGCCGCGGCGGTCTCGCAACGGACCCGCCTCCTCCCGCAACGTGTCGGACGCGCTCTCGAAATGGTCCTCGAAGCTCACATGCGCCGGAATGATGCCGTCTGCGAACAAGGCGCCCGCCGCGCCCGCGGAGAGTTCAATCAGGCCGCTTGATGGCCCCGCCCACTCTCAGCCGCGAATTGGGATATACTTTTCCCCGTTCTCCAAGGAGAGTTCAAACATGAACGATGATGCCGCAGCCGGCTTGCTGAAGGGTGTTCTCGTCCTCTTCAGCGGATTTTTCTTCCTCTTCCTCCTTGCCACGATCGTTGTGATGATCGCGTCGATGTGGAGAGTATTCACCAAAGCAGGGAAACCCGGCTGGGCGGCCATCATCCCCGTCTACAGCGCCATCGTCCTGCTCGACATCGTCGGAAGACCCCTCTGGTGGGTCCTCCTGTTCTTCCTTCCCGTGGTCAACTTTGTCTTCTGGATCATCGTCGCCATTGACCTCGCCAAGAGCTTCGGGAAGAGCACTGGCTTCGCCCTCGGCCTCGTCTTTCTCGGCTTTGTCTTCTTCCCCATTCTCGGGTTCGGCTCTGCCCGCTATCTGGGGCCCGCGGGCGCGGAAGGCCGGCCCGTCCTGAGCCCGGTTTCCTAGCCTCAGCCGGGAGCGAAAGTACAAAGAAAAAATCGAAGCCAAACACCGCGCCGGATGCGCGGCCCAATGCCGTACAATCCTCCTCACGGCGGGCGTTTGGGATAACATGCGGAGTGGCCATGAATACCCGACGCGATTGTCTTTCCCTGTTCGCCACGGCTGCGGCTGCCATGAGCGCTCCCGCGCCCACTGCCCCCGCCGGAAGGTTCACTATATGCGCTTTCTCGAAGCATTTTCAGTGGACCACCATCGACGAAGCCGCTAAGCTCTGCGCCGATTTCGGATACGAAGGCATGGACATCACGCTGCGCCCCGGCGGCCACGTCGAACCGGCGCGCGTCGAAGACGACCTGCCCAAGGCCGTCGAGGCTGTCAAACGCGCCGGGCTTGCCGTGCCCATGGTCACCAGCGACATCGTCGATGTCAAAACCCCGCACGCCGAAACGGTTCTCAAAACCCTCTCCCGGCTCGGCATCCACAGCTATCGCTGGGGCGGATTCCGCTACTCGGAAAAAGCCTCCATCCCCGATCAGCTTGCCGAAATCAGGAAGCGCGTGCGCGATCTCGCCGCGCTCAACAAACAATACGGCATGACCGCCATGTATCACACCCACTCGGGCGCCGGCCTCGTGGGAGCCTCGTTCTGGGATCTCTACATCCTTCTCAAAGACTTCGACACCAACGCCGTCTCCGTCAACTTCGACATCGGGCACGCCACGGTCGAAGGCGGCCTCGGCGGTTGGGTCCACTCGAGCCGCCTGCTGCTTCCTTACACCCGCGGCGTGGCCGTCAAGGACTTCTATTGGGAGAAGAACGCCAAGGGCCATTGGGACGCCCGCTGGTGCGCGCTCGGGCAGGGTATGGTCCACTTCGATAAGTTCCTGCCCATGCTCAAGTCCGCGGGCTTCCACGGTCCGCTGCAACTGCACATGGAGTATCACGACCTCGGCGGCGCCGACGCGGGGAAGAAAACGTTCACCATCCCCAAGGACAAGCTGTTTATGATGTACCGCCGCGACGTCGGCGTGCTGAAGAAGATGCTTGGCGAGGCAGGAATGTTATGAAGGGGCTTGCCATGAAGCTGGTTGCGACATTTCTCACGGCGGCTTCAGTCATCTGGGCCGCGCCATGTTCTCTGACAGGCTACATGGCGCAAAGCGGACTCGCTGCCGAAGCCGCCGGCCAGGATCTGCGCGTGAGTTGGCAGGGCGAACACGGAGCCTCGCTTCGCGCCACCTTCGGCATCGATGGCGATCAACCCGTCATCCGCGATCTCGCCGTGCGCAAAGGCGGAGCCTGGATGATTCTCGGCGCGAATCTGAAGCCGGAATTCGATGTCGTCAGCGGCGTGCGCCGCATCTCCAATCAACAACTCACCCCGCTCAAGGAACTCGGCCTCGACAAGCCGGAGATTCTCGAAAAGGAAAAATGGCGCGCCTTCTGGGACGCGCCGCTCGTGGTTCCCGGAGCTGCCCGCACCAACGTGGGGCTGCCGCGCACCCCCTCGGAGATCCATCGCGCAACAGCCACGTACGCTTCCCATGGCTGCGAGGCGCGCACCGATGGCGCGCGGCTCGAAATCATCTATCCCGGGCTGTCTCTGGGAGTCTTCTCCGGCCGCCTCGTGTTCACCGTCTACAAGGGCGCGAACCTCCTGCGCCAGGAGGCGATTGCCAAGACCGAAGAGCCGTCCGTCGCCTACAAGTACAATGCCGGCCTGAAGGGTTTTCAAACCGGCACGGCGCGGCGCGTCGTATGGCGCGATGTCGCCCGCGCCTGGCAGAAGTACGAATTCGGCGGCGCGGTCAATCAGGACCCCGTAGCCCTGCGGGCGCGAAACCGGCTTGCCCTGGTCGAGTTTGATAAGGGCTCGCTGGCGGTGTTTCCTCCCTCGCACAAATTCTTCTTCGCGCGCGAGATCGAACTGAATCTCGGCTACGTGTGGTACCGCAAGGACAACGCCGATTCCTTCTCCGTCGGCGTCCGCCAGGCCGAGCGCGAAGAGATGTACCGCCCCTATGGCGTCTCCGATGAAGTCTACAAACGCCGCGCCGCGCAGTCCCGTAGCTTTGCCGAAGGGAATTTCGCCCTCTACAATGCGCCT
>JADLBG010000812.1 GCA_020847895.1 Bryobacterales bacterium | reverse complement strand
TCTGGGTTCGGCGGCGGCAATCGCCAAAGGAATGGGGATCACCTTCAAGGAGATGCTCCAGCCCACGATTACCGAGGATTACCCCGACGGTCCCGCTCTGTTTCAGGAGCGCTACCGCGGGGCGCACGAATTGCAGCGCGACGATAACGGCATGGAAAAGTGCGTCGCCTGCTTCCTTTGCGCGGCCGCCTGCCCCGCGGAGTGCATCTATATCGAGGCCGCGGAGAATACGGACAAGCTGCGCATCAGCGGAGGGGAACGCTACGCCAGCGTGTACAACATCGACTACAGCCGCTGCATCTTCTGCGGTTACTGCGTCGAGGCCTGCCCCACCGACGCCATCACCCATGGCCACGGCTTTGAAATCGCCGGCTACAACACCTCGACGCTCATCATCCGCAAGGAGCAGATGCTGGTGAAGATCCCCGAGGGGGCCCAACCGCCGGTGATCCCGGCCGCGCCCGTTGCGGTTGGGCACTGAAAGCCATCCTATCCTAATCTTAGAATTCGGATACCGCTCTGGCATGAGATAATCGTGTCTCAAGCGGAAATCTTTCCCCTTCAGGGCGGAGCGCAAGATGGTCCAGCGGATCGGCAGATACGAGGTCCAGGCCGAACTCGGCCGCGGCGGGTTCGGCCGCGTCTACCGCGCATTTGATCCGACGGTGGGCCGGGCCGTGGCCATCAAGACTCTGCATGCCGGCGGCGATCCCGAATTACTGATGCGCTTCCGCAATGAAGCCGCGGCCGCGGGCAAACTGCGCCATCCCAACATCGTGGTCATTCATGATTACGGCGAACAGGACGGTGAGCCGTACATCGTAATGGAACTGCTCGAAGGCGAGGATCTCCAGTACAGCATCAAGACTCACCGGCCGTTCAGCCTGATGCAGAAGCTGCAAATCCTGGCGCAAGTGGCCGAAGGGCTCGATCACGCCCATCGCAACGGCATCGTCCACCGCGACGTCAAACCCGGCAACATCATGCTGCTGCCGGACCTGATGGTCAAGATCATGGACTTCGGCATCGCCCTCGTATCCCACGCCGCCGAATCCCGCCTCACCAAGTCCGGCACCGTGCCTGGAACGCTCAAGTACATGGCTCCCGAGCAGTTCCGCGGCGCCGCCGACAGCAAGTTGAGCGACACCTTCGCCTTCGGCGTGACTTTCTACGAGTTCATTTGCGGTGTGCACCCATTCGAGGGCCCCTCCCAACACGCCGTAATGTTCAACATCGTGCAGGCCGAACCGAGACCTCTTCAGGAATTGTGCCCGGAAAGCCCGGAAGCGCTCAATCAAATCGTCATGACCTGCCTCCAGAAGACTCCGGAGATGCGGTACCCGTCGCTCAAGGACCTGCAACTCGATATGAAGCCGATCCTGCTCGAGTTGCAGCAGGAACACGCCCGAAAATTGCTGGTGGATGCCGAACGCCTCGCCGGCGCCGGGCAGGCGGAAGCGGCTCACGCGCTGTTGCACGAGACGCTGGAAATCGATCCCGGCAACCGCGCGGCGCGTGCTCTGCGCGAGCAGGTGCAGCGCATCCTGCGGGCGCAGATGGTGGGTCCGAAGCTGGACGCCCTACTCATCACCGGACGCCACCAACTGGACTCACGGCAGTTTGACGAAGCCATCCACACACTGGAAGCGGCCCGAAAGCTGGACGCATCAAACAAGGATGTCCTCGCCCTGCTCGAACGCGCCCACACCGCCCGGCACGGGACGGCCGGCGTCGCGGAGCGCGGCGTGGAAGCGGGCACTGTGAGGGGCGGAGCCGACCGTCGGACACGCCTCGCAGAGGAACTCGAGGAATGCCGGAAGCTTCTGGAGCGTTGCGAATACGAGCCGGCTATCGAGAGACTGGAGCAGTGCCTGGCGGGCGCTCCGGACAATGACGAAGTCTCTCAACTGCTCGAACACGCCCGCGCACAGCAGGCGGCGCTAAAGCGGCAGTCGATCGTCTCCCGGCTGCTGCGCGAGGTCGATACGCTTGCCGGCGCGCGCCAATACGAAAGAGCCATGCAAATGCTCGAGACCGGACTAGGCTACTATCCGGGTGAGAAAAGCATTACAGAGCGGCTGTCCGCAATACGCGCGGCGAAAGCGGCTCACCCGCGGGAACCGGCGATGCAGAGTCCGAAGCCCGCGCCGCACAGCGGTCCTCCGGATCTGGTGCGCAAGATCACGGCGATCGAGCGATTGCTCGAACAGTCGCAGCTTTCCGCGGCAATCGCCGCGGCGGACGATGCTCTCACTCAATATCCGGGAGACCCTGTACTCCAGGCGCTTTTGAGGCGCGCTCAAGAGCAGCGGCGGCAGCGCCAGCGTGGGGAATCCGTGGCCAAAGCGCTCCAGCAGGCCGGCGAACTCGTGAAGGCGCAACAGTTCGGCCCGGCATTGAAGCTCGTCGAGGAGGGCCTTCAATTCTTTCCGGATGACGCCCAATTGAACCGGGCCAGGGAGTCGATTCTCACTGCGCGTTCCACCCTCGAGCGAAAACAGATCCTGGAGCGCGCCGCCGCCGAGGTGCGGTCTCTCCTCGCCCGGGAGCAACTCGAACAGGCGGTCGCCCTCTGCCAGAAGGTCCTTGGCCGGTTCCCGAATGAACCGGCGTTTGTTTCGTTTCTGGCGCAGGCGGAAAACGACATTCAGCAAAGAGAGGTCCGCCGCCGTGATCTTGCGTTGATTGAACGGGACGCGGAGGCCCAGCTTGAGGCCGGGAACGCGGATGCCGCGCTACGGCTCATTGAACAGAGCCGGCGGCGCTTTCCCGAGGCGCAAACCTTGCTGGACCTGTTCGAACAGGCGCGGCGGATGAAACTCCGCGGATAGCCCCACCGCACCTCGGTAACGCGCGCAACTCACTCATTTCGTAAGGATCGCATAGGCGCGCCGGGCGACCACCAGTTCCTCGT
>JADLBG010000811.1 GCA_020847895.1 Bryobacterales bacterium | reverse complement strand
TCTGACGTGCTATACAGAGATCCAAAGGCTATCTGATTACGTATATACGGATCACGGCATCCGAAATCGTTCAGATGCAAGGGTTTGACTCAATGCGATCCTGAAGTTTTAATAAACTCCCGCTAGCGGATAGGCGGAGAAGTTGACCGCAAAGCTGTTGTTTACAGCCAGTACAGGCCCAGTGGCGGGCGGATCGAAGCCGAGTTTAGCGGAGACAGCCAGGCGGTCTGGCCTTCCCTTGAGTGAGGTGAACTGCACCTCCGGGGAGGGCATTGAGGAAAAAGGAGCGTAGAATGCGCTCTGGGCGGGATTAGTGAGGAAAAATGTGAATAATTCGTCGTTCTTCAATCCTGCCTGATACGACAAAGGCGCGACGACAGTCGAGGCGTCAAAGCCTGGCACCATCCTCGCGTAATCGCCCTCTCCGAGGCATGAAGTGAAGTTGCAGCGGATCTGAGGAGTCCAGGTGGCCGTCGCGGTTCCCTGGCTGGTAGTCATCCCAACGCCAATAGATCCCGGGGGAAACCGAATAACTTGTCTGAAGACATTGCTGGGCGCATTAGTGACGCCGGGGGTGAAGCTGACATACGATACCCAAAAGCTACCATCGTTGGTGAGTGTTGTGGTCTCCATGAATTGATCGTAAGGGTACGGATTAACGAAGCCACATCCCCTGTCCGAGTTGCAAGTCCATATGTTCGTCCTGCCGGTAGCGGCATTCATAGCTGGTACGACGACGCTCCAGCGCTCACTGGTCGGGTCGGCATAAGCGTCGAGCAGAGGTGCATAGAAAACGGAAAGGCATTTCACGCTGGTGAGAGAGATAAACGAGTTATCTGACGTGCACGACATTCCACTCCCCGCGAGGACGGAGTCGTTGGAAGGCTGGCCGAAGCTGGCCAGGGGGTGTGGCGAAGTGTCATAGAAGCTCTGTCCGCCGTCAATCGATTCGAATCGGCGGATCTCATACGGAATGCTTTCATTCAGAACAGGCGCAAACACATGAAACTTTTGACCCGATGCCACAAGCTTGCTCTGCGCACCATTACCATTGAATGTGGGAGGCGCATAGGAAACGGCTATGGTTGCGGGGGAACTGAATGACACTCCGCCGTGGGTGGATGTAGCCACATGGAAACCAGAGACCACGCTATAATTGACGCCGCTGAACCGCACGGCACCGACGGCTATTCTCCCCTGACCATCAACAGCGATAGATGGATAGTCCCAACTGGATTGGGAATTGCTTTGGAATGCGGGAATGGCGCTGAATGTCCAAGAACCGCCTACCGAGTCGTTCGAGAATCCGAAGTAGACGTTCGCCGGGCCACCACTCTGTGGCACTTGCAATGCCGAGAGTACATAGCGGTTGCGCGTTGCATCCCACGCCAGGCTGGGGTCAGCGAGGATAGAACCCGATATCGGAAGCGCTGCCGGTAAGCTCCACGTATGAGACCCGGTATTGAAATAGGAAGAATACAGCGTGACGGCCGTGCTACCAACCTGAGCCCATACAGCCACCCAGTTCGTACCGCCTCTGGCAACCGCAGGTTCCCATACATATTGGGTGTTGTTCGGGCTACTGCTGCTTCTTCGCGTATATGGAAACTCATTGAGCACTCCGTGAACGACATAGTCGGCAATTGAGGATCGCGCTATCGCGTTATTGGGGCAAAATTGCCGCTCTCCGCACCCAGTCGCGATTGTGCCGACCTCGCGGAGTTTCTGCACCCACTGTAGCCCGTACGCTCCGTTTGGCATGTCGGTTGGGAAGAACACCTGGTTAGAAAAGTTGGTAAAGCCGTCGTTGATCACTCCGTTGACGTAGGTGGGGCTACCGACGGTGAGTTGACCTGTCCGGACGGCGAAAATAGCAGCTTGGAGGTTCGACGCCGGACTGTCCGGGCAGAAGATCAATTGCCCCAGGTTGTTGTAGCCGCATCCTCCGGTGATACCCAGCCGATACATCTTCTGGATCCAACGATAGAAGAGATGCCCAGGTTGCACATCAGCAAACCAGGATCCATTGTATGGCCCAGGGTCGGCATTAGGGAATCCATCAACCGAGCTGTACGTCTTGAGAGACCATGCACGAACAAAGAAGACCGCGGCATCGCCGCGCGTGGCAGCCGTCCCCGGACAGTAATTGCCTCCTGGGCAACCGTTCGAAATGCCTTTCAAGCCCATGTCATTCACGGTGTTGTAATGCGGGTCGGACGGATACACATCAAGAAAGAATTGCGATGATCTGGAACTTGATCTGAATAGCGCCAGGCCCAACGAAATTGGGAGAGCTACAAAGAGCGCCACCCGTAAGGATTTTCGCCTCTGTCGGGGGGAGAGAAAATGCAAGACGATTCATTGAAGACTCCATGAAAAAGACTGGCCATCCTACACAGCCCGAGCTTACGCCGTCTAGACCTTGACGTCAATTCACATTTTCCATCTATTCCGTTAAATCAGTCATTTTAAGGATTATTGAGTCGTGCCGACGCCGGACGATTCAGACCCACGGCCCCGATGAGCGGCTCCTCCTTGCCGCCGCGCTGCCCTTCGAGTGGCAAGCGCTCCATGCCTCCGAGTGGACCTGCGAGGAAGAGCACGCGCCGATGTGACTTGAGGCGCCACTGCCCGGGGAATGGAGCGCGGTGATGGCGCGATGCGATAGTGTTGAAGAATGCCGTCGCCGGGTATCCGGCGGCATGCAGGGGGGGGGCGCTGTCATGAGCTTCGCACAGGATCTTCACCTTGCAGGCCGGGTTCTGCGCAGGAACCCGGGGTATGCACTCGTGGCAACGCTGACACTGGCTCTCGGCATTGGAGCCAACACTGCCATGTTCGGCGTGATTCGCGCGGCGTTTCTCACGCCTCTGCCCTTTCCCCGGGAGGACCGCCTGGTGATGCTATGGCAAAGCCG
>JADLBG010000810.1 GCA_020847895.1 Bryobacterales bacterium | reverse complement strand
GTGAGTTTCTCGCTCAATCCGGATATACGGAGGAATTCCTCCTCAATCACTTTTCCCTACCCGGGCTCCATCTGCTCCTCACGCCCTTCGGGCTCGCCGGAGAATACCTGCACCAGCGCTACCGCGGAGACAGCCTTCCGCTTTTCCTGGCGCGCACCTTCATCGCCGGTTATCCCGCCATTCCGGAGCACGTGGATCGGTTCCTCCCCCCGCCCGTTACCGCGGCGCTGCGCGAACTCGGTATCCTCGATCCGGTCCCCGGCAAGCCCGCCAACCTGCGCGCGACGGTTCTCCTCATCCCCGCCCAGGGCTTCTTTATTGCGGCCGACCGCGGCTTCTGGGTGGACGGCATCGCCCACGACGCCGGTGATTTCGTGATGTGCGGCCTTGAAAACATCTCCCGCCGCTTCGTCGACCACTTCGCCAAGTCCCCGTGCCGGCATTTTCTCGAAATCGGCTGCGGGTCCGGCTATGCCGCGCTGGTTGCCTCCACCTTCGCCGGTCAAGTCACCGCGATCGATATCACAGACCGCGCGGTACGCTACGCCGAATTCAATTGCCTGCTGAACGGCGCCAACAACATCCGCATCCTTCAGGGCGATCTCTTTGCCCCGGTCGCGGGAATGCAATTCGACCGCATCGCCTCGCACCCGCCCTTCGAGCCATCCCTCAAGGGTGACTACGTGTTCTCCGCCGGAGGCGAAGATGGCGAAGCGCTCATCGCCAGAATCGTCTCCGAAGGACCCGCTCACCTCGAACCTGGCGGCCGCATGTATATCCAGGTGACCGGCACCGATCGCGAAGGCGAGCCATTTGAAGCGCGTATCCGCAAATGGCTCGGGACTGCCGCCGAAGAGTGCGACGTGGCCCTCTTTGTCCGCATCGCCGCCAAGCCCATGGACTACGCCACGGAGCAGGTTCTTACAGAGAATGCCGATGCCTGGAAACTCCAGGAATGGAGCGAACTCTACCACAGACTGAAGGCCGAACTGGTGGTGCTGGGGCACCTTGTCATTCAAAAGCGCCTCACCCCGCGCCCGGTCTTCTTCACCCGCCGCTCCTTCGGCCCGAAAACCACCATCGCGGAGATGGAGTGGCTGGTCGATTGGGAAACCCGCGCCGCCGAACCCGGCTTCCATCCCATGCTGCTTTCCTCCAAGCCGGCCCACGGCACAGGATGGGAACTTTACACGCGCCACCACATGAAGGAGGGGAAACTCGAGCAGTTCAGCAGTACTTTTTTCACTACCTGCCCCTTCGAAACCAGCCTCCACTGCGCCGCCTGGATGCCCCTGTTCGTCTCCCGCTGCAACGGCACAACCACCGCGGCGGAGCACCTTCAGTGGCTTCGCACCCGTTTCCCGATTCCGGAAGAGGAGTTTCTTCGCGCGCTCTCGGCGCTGATTTCGACCGGCGTGCTGCTGGCGCCGTCGTAGCGAAGCATCCACGTAGACGGCTCCTCACACCTCCGCCGGCGCGCGATGAGGCTCGTCTTGACGCTGTACTTCAGACAACCGCCCAGTGCGAAAATGCGACCGATTTGTACGGGAGTGAAAGGGGAAGCCTGGAAGCGCTAAAGCAACCGCGCGTCGCGCCGATGAGCGCTCTATAGGAATGCAATACGCCGTAGCTGAACGGGATGAGTTTTGGCGGACCTCCCTCGATTCCCTGAGCGCCCATATCGCCATCTTGAACGATGAAGGTATTATCGTCGCCGCCAACCGCGCCTGGCGTGAATTCGCCTCACGGAATGGGCAAACCCACCCGGATGCCTGCCTGGGCGTCAACTACCTGGCTGTCTGCCAGAAGGCGCTCGAACAGGATCCAAGCCTACGCCGGGTAATGGCGGGAATCCGCGCCGTCCTCGAGGGTACGAGGAAGGAGTTCATCGCCTCCTATCCTTGCCACGGCTCGAAGAAAAAGCGATGGTTCATGCTGCGCGTTACACGCTATGAGGGTCCGGGTCCCGCGCGCCTGGTGGTGGCCCATGAGAACATCACCGCTCCCAAAGCCGCGCAACTGCGCGCCTCCCGCAACGCCAGGGAACTCGATGCCGTCAACCGTTTGTTGACCGCCCAGGCCGGCGACCTCGCGAGTGCCGAGGCCCTCGAGACCGGCCGCAACCGCATTCTCGAACTGATTGCCGGCAACGAGATTCTCGAGACGGTCCTGCACGAGATCGCCCTGCTTGTCGAGCGGCTGCAACCTGGAGTATCCTGCGCCGTGGTGACAAGGCTGCACGACTTGCCGGCGGTCACAGCCACCCATTCCATGCCGGGCGAGAGGCTTCGCTTTCTCTCCGCGAATGCGCTGTCCATGCTGGCTGCTCTGCGGGAGGACACCGCATCCGGTCTCATGCGGTTGCAAGAGGCGGTGCGCCAGGCAGACCGCGGCTACACAAACCCCTTCCTCCCGGTCCCCATCCTCCAAGGCGGCATACTCAGGGGCTACCTGGCCATTACGAATCCCAAGTCTGCCTCCGCTCCGCCGTCTTCCGTCCTGTATGAACGGGCCGCATCCGTTGCCGCCGTGGCGATTGATCACGCCTCCCTCTATGAACGGCTCTCTTTCCAGGCGCATCATGATGCGTTGACGGAACTCCCCAACCGTATTCTGTTCCACGAGCGCCTCGAGCAAGCCATCTCCTCCGGCAAGCGCGAGAACATTCCCTTCGGCATTCTGATGCTCGACCTCGACCGGTTCAAGCAAATCAATGACACCTACGGGCACCACGCGGGGGATATCCTTCTGCGGCAGTTGGCGAGAAGGCTCATGCGGACGACGCGTCCCTCGGATACGGTGGCGCGCTTGGGCGGCGATGAGTTCGTCGTGTTGTTGAACCGGTGCCAATCCGCGGAGGCGGCGGAGAATGTAGCCCGGCGGATTTGCCTTTCCTTCCGCCGCCCCTTACGGCTCCTCGAAAAAGAGTTGCAGATCACTTGTAGCATCGGCGTCAGCTTCTTTCCGCGGGATGGAACAGACCCGGTCACCCTCATCCGCAACGCCGATACGGCGTTGTACGAGGCGAAACACAAGGGACGTAACACCTGGCGGCGCTATGACCCTCTTCTCGGCAGCGCGGTCAACGAGCGCGTCGAAATCGAACGCTGCCTGCGCCAAGCCATCGGCAACGGCGAACTTCGCCTGCACTACCAACTGCAATTCGATCCGTACCGCCGCATTGCCGGCGTGGAAGCCCTGCTGCGCTGGAACAGCAGCGAACTCGGCAATGTTCCTCCATCCCGTTTCATCCCTGTTGCCGAGCAGAGCGGGTTGATCATACCAATCGGGGAGTGGGTGCTCATCCAGGCGTGCTCGCAGTGGAAGCGATGGCAGGACGCGGGATTCCGCGCGGTCCGTATAGGGGTGAATGTTTCCACTCTCCAGCTTTGTAAGCGTGAGTTCGCCTCCACTGTGGCGCGGATCTTGGACCAGACCGCCATGGAACCGGCCCATCTCGAGTTGGAAGTAACCGAGAGTTCCATGATGAATGACATGCAGGAAGCCATTACCGAGATAGGCAACCTCCGGGCTCTTGGCGTCAAAGTATCCATTGACGATTTCGGCACGGGCTACTCCTCTTTGAGTTACCTCCAAAGACTTCCCGTGGATGCGGTCAAGATCGACCGCTCTTTCATTCGGGAGTTGAGCGAAGGTCCCTCAAACGCGGCCTCGGTGGTGCAGGCCATGATCACTCTGGCGCACAATCTCAAGCTGAGGGTTGTGGCCGAAGGCGTCGAGACTGAAGAACAGTTGCGCATCCTGGAAAACCTGAAATGCGACGCGGCGCAAGGCTACCTGCTGCACAAACCACTCGACCCCGTCGCGGTGGAAGAGATCTTCCGGGAGGATGCGCGCGTGTGGAAAGGTCAGCCCGTTCCCGAACTCGTCTCCCACCGCTGATGCCGATCAGCGCAACAGGTCATTCAACTCCCGCAGGGATTTCGATTCGAACTTCGGCTTGCGGTCGTAGGTCATCAAACCGTTGATCTCCTGTTCGACATCGGTCAATTGCGTATAACAGATGCCGGCAATCGCGGGTATCTTCGCCAGCGCCTCGTAAAGCCCCCGAAGACGCGCGAGGGCAGCGTTCTGATCCGGTTCCACACCCGCATACCCCCACGCGTCCCGGGGCACGTTCGACCCGGGAGCGATATAGGCAATCCCGCCGAATTCGGAAAGAAACAGCGGAGAACCGTTGTAGCTGTAGCCGGGAATAAGCGCCGCCCTGCCATTCGGCGGAGGCTGCCAGCCGGGCTTGCCGGCGTCCTTGTATTTGTCGTACAGCATCTCCCCGGTCTTCGCATAATCGTGGAACCCGAAGACGTCCGTCGTGTCCGTGTGCTCCCAGCCGTCGTTGTCGATCACCACCCGCGTCGGGTCGATCGACTTGATCAGCATGTAGTTCGCCTTGAGGTGATACTGCTGCTGCGGATCCCTCACATTTGGAACTCCCCAGCTTTCGTTGATTGGAACCCACATGATGATCGACGGATGGTTGTAGTCCCGCTCCACGATCTCCATCCACTCCCGCGTGAATCTCGCGGCGTAGTCTTCATTGAAGAGATAGGCATTGTCCGTTTCACCCGAAACCAGGAAGCCCATCTTGTCGGCCCAGTAGAGATACCGAGGGTCCTCCACCTTCTGGTGTTTCCGCGCTCCGTTGAAGCCCATCTCCTTGGTCATGCGGATGTCGTACTGAATCGCTTCGTCCGACGGAGGAGTGAGCGTCGATTCCGGCCAGTAGCCCTGATCCAGGACCATCTTCAGGTACGTTGGCCGCCCGTTGATGAAGATCCGCCCGTTTTCCGTGGTGACCTCGCGATAGCCGTAATACGAATGGACGCGATCCAGCACCTTCGCGCCATCCCTGAGTTCGAAAGTCACGTCGTACAGGTTCGGCTGGTTGACATACCACTGGAGCGGGCCGGTAACGGCAAGGGCCAGTTCGGCGCGGGGACCTTCGCTTGCGGATTCGCCCGCCGCCACCAACTTTCCACCGAAAGTCACCCTCGCATGCAGCCGCAGGCCGTCTTTCGGGTGCGCGATCCTGGCATCGAAGCGCACAGTCCCATTCAGTTTCGGCGTGGTCCGGACGCGCTCCAGGTAGCGTGCTCCAGTTGCCTCCAGCCATACGCTTTGCCAGATGCCCGTCGTCCGCGTATAGAAGATGCCTCTCGATTTCGGCTCCCAATACTGCTTGCCGCGCGGCTGAAACCGGTCCGTAGGCGAGTCTTCGGCGCGCACCGTGATGACGTTCGCGCCTGCCTTCAGATGGCGGGTTATGTCCAGACGGATGGGCGTGCTGCCGCCCACGTGCGTGCCCGCCAGCCGGCCGTTCACCCACACCATGGCGCTGTAATCCACCGCTCCGAAGTGCAGCAGGACGCGCTTGTCCTTCCACCCCTCGGGAAGTGTCACGCCGCGCCGGTACCATACCCAGGGATGGAACGACGTATCGCCGATCCCGCTTAGTTTCGTCTCGAAGGCGAAAGGTACGGTGATGGTTCGCGAAAACTTCTTCACCCCCGTGGCCCAATCCTGATCAAGCCCGGCATTAGCGTCGTCAAACTCGAAATCCCATGGCCCGTTGAGCGACTGCCATTGTTCCCGCTCGAACTGCGGCTGAGGATATTCCGGACGCGGCGCCTGCTGGGCGGCGCACAGCGAGGCGGCAAACAAAACAAACAGACATTTCATAAGGGCTTCCTTCCCACGGCGAGCAGGTGCATGCTGCAGCCGAGCAGCGGCGCATCGCGTTCCACGCGCCTCACCAGCGCGAGCAGACGCTCCCGCCGGCGCGTATCCCGCCACCGCTCTTCAAAATCCTTGACCAACCATCCCGGACCTTCCACTCCGAACACTTCGATATCGCAAAATCCGGATTCGGAGGCTTCCGCGCGAATCTCCTCTGGGCGGTGAAACACCGCCGTCGTGAAATATTTGAGCTGGCCCGTATCATTGCGGTGCTGCCCGTCCACGAGGTCCCGCTGCAATATCGGCCAAAACGCATCGTCATCGACAAAACCATCCACCATCGAGTGCAGCAGAGAAGCATAACGGCTGATGACCGAGGCGAACAGCAGGCCTCCGGGATGCAGCACCCGCCAGGCCTCGCCCAAGGCCTGCAACCGGTCCGGCCGCGACGTCAGGTGATACAGCGGACCGAGCAGCAGCACGGCATCGGCCAGGTTGTCTTCGCACGGCAGCGCCCGCGCATCCCCCTGCCTCACTCCCGCCAGTGGATACTTGCGCGCCTCCTCGAGGTGCTTCGGAACCGGATCGAGAAGATGCACCTCATAGCCGAGAGCGGCGAGCCACCCCGCATAGACGCCCGGTCCCCCGCCGATGTCCAGAATCGCCGCCGGCGGCTTCGGCAGGTACCGTTCCAGGATCTCCTCGGTCCGCGCACGTTCGAGCAGCCCCGATCCAGCGAAGAGCCGTTCGGCTTCCGATGCCTCTTCGTAATAGCGGAGAATTTCGTCCACCGCGGCCTTCATCTTCCCAAAGCGCGCTTGCCCGCCTCGAGCACACGGAGTATCTCCTCCGTATCGAAAACGCATCCGCCCCACGTGCCCCCGCTCACATCCTGCAATGCCGCCCAAAGACGGGTTTCGTCGGGAAGAGCGGCGTCGGGAGCAAGATCGGGCCGCGGCGGGCGCGCGGCAAGAATTCGCGAGCCTTCTTCCACTGTTCCACCCGGTCCCACCAGGTTGACAGACCCTTCGAGCGTATTGCGGTCGATGAGGATCTCGATCTGGTCCCCGTCGAGCAGTTTCCCGACCGGTCCACCCGCGAGAGCCTCGGGCGAGACGTGCCCGATGCATGCTCCCGTGGACACGCCGCTGAATCGCGCATCGGTGACCAGCGCGACGTGCTTGCCGAATTCGAGGAATTTCAGCGCCGACGTGAGTTGATAGGTCTCTTCCATGCCGGCGCCCATGGGTCCGCGGCAGATGAGCACAATAATATCGCCCGCCTGGATCCGGCCGCCCTTGATGGCGGCGATGGCGTCCGGCTCGGTAAGGAACACACGCGCCGGACCGCGTTTGCGGTAAACGCCGCCCGCATCAATCACGCTAGGGTCGATCGAGGTGC
>JADLBG010000809.1 GCA_020847895.1 Bryobacterales bacterium | reverse complement strand
CGATTCCCATGCGTTCGCGGTCAATCCAGGGATTGCGGCGGATGGCGGCATTGACGGCGTAGAGCACGTCCTGCCCTTCATTTCCGTTCTGGTCGCCGAACACCGCGTCGGCGAACCTCTGGCCGTAGCCCGTGCTTCCCCGGTAGTTCACCATCAGGGACGCCCAGCCCAGGCCCGCATAGATCTGATTCTTGAGGTTGAACGCCGGGCCCTGCTGCCCGTGGGGACCGCCGTGGATATTGACGATCAGCGGATGCTTCGAAGCGGCCGTGCGGTCCAGCGGCCAGGTGAGAAACGCCTCCACTTCGTACTTGAAATCGTTGCTGACAAAAGTGAAGGCTTCCACTTCGGCAATCGTCTTCCCGTCGAGAACCGCGTCATTCAATCGGGTCAGTTGCTTCGTGCCGCCGGCTTCGAGCAGAAACAACTCGGCAAGGTCACGAGGGCTGCTGAATGCGTAGGCGACCCGGTTGCCTTTCGCTACAGACCAGGAACCCACCTGTCCTTTTTCGGTAACCACGGGGTGAGCGGCTCCGCCGTTCGCCGGCAAGCTGTACAGACGGACGTTTCCGCGCTCCTGCACCGTGAAGTAGAGATTCTGTCCGTCGGGGGACCATTCCGGCTCTCCCTGCCGGTTGTCCACGGTCTTGCCGATCTCCGTTCTCGCGCTGCCATCGGCATTCATTACCCACACGTGGGTATCTTCCATGGTGGTTTCGAGATCAGTGAGCCCGCGGCGGGCGCCGAGGTAGGCGATCCGCTTTCCGTCGGGCGACCAGCGCGGTTGATACTCGGCATACTCCGTGGCGGTCACACGGCGAATCCTGCCGTCAGCCGGCCGCACGGTCCAGATGTCGTCGTTGAAAAACTGCTCGCTGTCCGGTTCGCGATTGGAGACGAACAGGATCTCCCGGCCGTCCGGCGACCAGTCGAGGGAGTGCTCATAGAACGGGCCATCGGTGAGTTGGCGGATGGCTCCGCTTGATACGTCCGCCAGGAAGATGTGAAGCCGCTTGTTGTCGTTGAACCGTGTGTTGCCTTCGGAAAAGTTGGGCTTGTAGAGGTAGCGGGTGATGACTACCGGATCACCGGAAGCCTGCTGCGTTTCCGGTCCGGGGCGGGCGTCGACGAAGGCGATCTGCCTGCCGTCGGGAGACCACGTGATGCTCGCGCCAACGAACGTCAACGGTGCGTTGGTGCCCTCCATTTTTGAATAGAACCGTGGGTTTGACCCATCGGCACTGGCCACCACCAAGCCGGCTTTGCCCCCAACTTCACCCTCGTAGGCGATCTTGCGGCTGTCCGGAGACCATACCGGATTCGACGATGAGCCGCCGCTGATCTGAATGTGAGCCCCGCCGGCCAAAGTAAGGATCTCGATCTTCGAATACGGCCTGCCAGGCCCATCGTTGTAGGAGACCGTGTAGGCAATGCGCGCGCCATCGGGCGAAAACCGCACCGCCCCCACGGAGCGCAGCTTGTATTGATCACTGCTCTGCAATCTCCCGGACTGCGCCGAGGCCTGCCAGGCGATGGCGAGAGCCAGCAGATAGCGAAAAGTCATCTCCTTACAATAGCGCGGCGGATGACCCCCGCAACCTCGTGCATGAGTTCTTCCTCTCCCAAGAGGAGAAAGTGCGGCAGCCAGAAGGCATCGCGAATGCACGCCTCGGCGTTCGGGCATGGTTCGACGCGGCAGGGCGTGCGGCGGTAGACGGGGTTTTCATACAGCGTATGGGGATAGAACGGAGTACACGGCACTCCTGCTTCCTGAAGCATGGAGTGGAATTCGTCGCGGCTCATGCCGAACTTTCTCTCATCGATGCGCCCCAGCAGAAGGTACCAGGAATTGGCGGTAATACGCGGGTCAATGTCCTGCCAGTGGATTCCTTCGAGATCCCGGAGCTCTTCCATCAGCAGCGCCGCGTTGCGCGCGCGGGTGGCAATCTGCGAGGGAAGCCGCTCCAGTTGCGCCACCAGCACGGCCGCCTGTAAGCCCGTCAGACGCAGGTTGGTTCCGAGAATGAAGTGATGAAAGAACGTGGCGCCGGGACGCCTGCCGCAATTGCCGAATGAGCGCATTGCCGCCGCCAGTGATTCGTCGCCGGTCAACACCATGCCGCCCTCTCCCGCGGTCATCACCTTTCCGTTCTGGAAACTGAATGAAGATGCCAGGCCGAGACTGCCCGCGCGGCGGCCTTTCCATTCACTGCCCTGGGCGTGCGCGGCGTCTTCGAGCAGAAGAAGTCCGTGCGCGGAGGCGATACCCTGGAGCCTGTCCATGTCCGCCAGGGGGCCCCCGAAGTGAACCACGAGGATGGCTTTGGTCTTAGCGCTTATAGCAGCCTCTGCCCGTTCCGGATCCATGTTGAAGGTGTAGGGCTCAATGTCCACGAAGACGGGCACTGCGCCCACGCGGGAAACCGCCGTGGCGGTGGAGACGAATGAGATCGCCGGCACGATCACCTCGTCTCCGGCGCCGATTCCGAGACTCGAGAGCAGCATCTCGAGCGTCATGGAACCGTTGACTGCGCTGACTCCATAAAGGCAGTGCTGAAACGCGGCAAACTGCTGCTCGAAGCGTCCCACCATCTCGTGGTATCCGCCCCACTGCCTGCTCTGGAGCACCTCTTCGATCAGTTCCCGCTCCCGCCCATCCGCTACCGGCCATTGAGGTATTTGCATCTCTTCCAGCATAGCGAGGCTCTAAGATGGAGAGAGAACTCCTTATCCCCCATGAGCGTATTCAAAGAGAAGAGCGACGAACTGGAAAACTACGAGTTTCAAATGGGGCTCGAACGCGGGCGGCTCGCATTGACGCTCGATTTGCTGACGGATGCCCTGGTGATGGTAGGCCAGCACGGCGTATATTGCCAGAGCGCGCGCCAGCCTGGAAAGCCCGCGATGGATATCCAGATTGTGCAAAAGTGCATCAACGACGCCAAGGACCTGGTGGGAAGTGTAATGCAGGAGATTCAGAGGAAGAAGAAGCAGGCGGTTGGGGATTGAGGTACTCTGGGTACCGGAACCAGCTTAGTAGGAAAGTACCGGGCGAGGGTGTAGTACGGACTTCCCCTAAGGGATCTAGCTTAAAACGCCCCTCCTTGGTATTTTCCTTAGTTACGGTATATGGAGATCACCATCATCTTCACGGTCGGCATTCTGTTAGCGATCGCCGCCGGCCTGCCCGCCACATTTCTCCAAAGGCAACTGGGGCGCCGTCTCCAGATGGAAAAACGGGAACAGGAAGCGCGCCTTCGAAAGCTGGAAGAAGGCTCGCCCGATCCCATGTTCACAATCGGCGAACAAGGCTGCATCCGGTCTTTTAACGCTGCCGCTGAGCAGACTTTCGGCTACCGGGCCCAAGAGGTCATTGGCCGCAGCATCGGCATCTTAATCCCAACGGCCTCGAGCCTCACCGAACCGGGCCGGGGGTTGGAATCGCTGCTTGCCCCGCAGCGGACGCCGAACGCAATGGGCGTGGAGATCACGGGACAGCGGAAGAACGGCACTTACGTTCCACTCCACTTCCACCTGACCGAGTCCACGGAGCATGGCCGCGCGGTTTATCACGCGGTGGCGCGAGATCTTTCCGAGCGGCAGAACGCCGCTAAGAACGCCCGCGATGCTCAATTTCTGGGCGGTATTCTCAATAGCATCGGCGCCGGAGTGCTGGTGGTGGACCATGATGGGATGGTGGTAAAACACAACCAGGCATTCGAGGAACTGACGGGCTATCGCGGTCCGGAACCCGCCGGGAGGCATTACTGGGAACTACTACTGCCGCGGGAGGAATGGCCGCGGACTCAGATCGCGATCGCTGACCTGATTGCTGGTGGAGGACAACAGAAAGGGGAAGCCACCTGGCGCACCAAGGACGGCGAGACGATTGCGGTGTACACCGCGGTCTCCTCGCTTCGGGCAGGCAACCAACAGGCGGGTTCGGCGGTAGTGGTGGCGTTTCCAATTCCGGAATCGCATCGCGAAGAATTCGCGGGTTCGATGGAAGCGGTGGAACGCCTTGCCGGCGGCATCGCCCAGCAGTTCAACGATCTTCTGACCTCCATCAACGGGTACAGTGAACTCGTTCTGCACACGCTGCATCCGGAGGATCCTTTGAGGCGCGACGTGGAGGAGATCAAGAAAGCCGGAGAGCGCGCCACGGCGCTAACCAGCCAATTGCTTGCCTTCAGCCGCAAGCAACCGATGAAGGCCGCCGTTTTCGGACTGAACGAGTTGATTCACGGAATGAAGCCGATGCTTCAGATGTTGCTGGGGGACAGGATCCAGATCAGCACGATCCTCGATCTGGAACTGAGCCGGGTGAAGGCGGACTCGGGCTGGCTGGAGCAGGCGATTCTGAATCTCGCGGTGAATGCTCGCGACGCCATGCCCGCCGGCGGAAAAATCACATTGGAGACAGCCAACGCCGGTCTCGACGCGCCAACCGCCCGCCGTCTTGCACAGCTTTCCGCGGGTGATTACGTCGTTCTCACAGTCTCCGATACCGGCCGGGGGATGGACTCCGATACGCGGCAACACATGTTCGAACCGTTCTTCACCACGAAGCGTTCGGGCAAAGGGATGGGGCTGGGTTTGTCCACGGTCTACGGAGTGGTGCGGCAGTTGGGCGGGAACGTGGTGGTGCAAAGCATTCCGGGCAGCGGAACCAGCGTGCGCCTTTATCTGCCGGCCTTCGCGGAGGCGGAAGAGCCGGAACCGGCGCGCGGTTTGTTCCTGGTACGGGGCGCAAGCGCGGGTTCCCAGTGAGCAGCGCCTCCCCGGCCGGGCGAGGGCATCGGCCGTCACCATGGGGATTCCTGACGCCACGGCCAAGGCCACACACGGAATCGTAAACTGCCCGGTCAAGGGTGACAGCGAACGCGAAAGCGTCTTTCCCCAAGGATGCCGATGGGGTGGTGAAGGGCCAACTCTCGGATTATCCACTATGCCGCGGACTCACCCGGAATACATCTCGCCGGCCTGAGGCGAAGTCTCGTCAGCGCCCAGGCGAGTACGGCTACCTCTATCAGATCTCCATCCTCCAGGCCGAGTTCTCACTGACCCAGGTCTTGGACCGGCCGGGCTCTCCGCACCGAAACGGCTATCAATGACACACGTGACCTCGCCATTGGCAAGTCGCTCAAGAACCGGCCCGCCCCGCCCAAGCCTCCTCCGCGGTAAAATCTGACCCACGTGACTCATGTTCGTTCCCTCACCTGCCTTTTGCTGCTGGCGCCGCTGCCGGCCGGTTGTGGCGCCGCTCCGCGGCAGGTTCGCTCCCCCGGCATCGCGTCCGGCCGGATTGTCTTCCAGAGCTACTGCGCGGCTTGTCACCAATATGACGGACAGGGGATGGGTGACGCTCCGTCTTTAGCCAACTCGCCGTGGGTGGCTGGACCGGAGGACCGGCTCATCCGCATTGTCCTGCACGGCGTCCGCGGCCCCATGCAGGTGGACGGAAAATCATACGATCGGGAAATGCCTGGGTTCGGACAGGTCCTGCCGGATTCGAAGATTGCTTCCCTGCTGTCGTATGTCCGCAAGCAGTTCAGCATATCCGCCGGGCCGGTCACGGTGGAGATGGTGAGCCGCGTCCGCGGCGCGAACCCCGGACGGACGCTCTACTGGCGCGCGGAGGAACTTCTCGACAAACAGTGACGAATTACTTGCGTCCCAGTCCGAATTCGTTCCCTACCTGAACCACCTTGCCTTCACGAAAATGGATTTCGATAAATTTCGAACCGCTTACCGGCTTCCCGTTCTCATCCCGCAAGGTCGCCACAAGTTTCCTGGTCCTGGCATCGAAGACGTCGGGCGTGTGCGTCCATGCATACCTGCCGTCGAGACTGAACGTGACCCACCCGTGACCTCCCTGGGACAACTCGATGTGGCCCTCGGGCGCGGGGGGCATCTTCGTGGCATCGAAAATGAACAGTTTCCTGCCCACCTGATCGCTGATCCACAACTCCCGCTCATCCGGCGTCAGCGCCGCGCCGTGCGTGCGGTGGGCGATTGGCGCATCTCCCGCCAGGACGCGTTGCAATACCTTGCCCGTCTGCAAATTGACGATGTCAAAACCGACATGATCGCCGAGGCAGATGTAGCCGATGCGCTGCCGGCTGTCCATCGTGTAAGGAAAGATGCCTCGCTCGCCGACATCCTTGATCTGCCGGATCAGGCGATCCGTAGCCGTATCGAAGATGGATAACATCGTTCTCGTGCATAGATACATGCGGCGGCCGTCAAGACTCACGATGCTGTTGTGGGCCTGCGGTCCGACATGGATGCGCTTGATGATTTCGCCGTTCTCCGCATTGGCAATGAGGACACCGCTGTCTTCACCCGAATACCACCAGCCGGTGGGAACATAGATCTTCTTACCGTCCATGGTGATGGCGGAACGGTCGCAGCCGGCGTCATAGGTCTTTTCCCAGGCCACCTTTTCAGTCTCAAGGTCGAACGCGCCCAGACGATGATTCGTGGTGGAGTAATAGACGCGATGCGTCCCGAGATTCCCGGCGAACCCTCGAAGTCCTTCCGCAAAAATGGGAATCCTGATGCGCCGGACCAGTTTATGGCCGTTGTCGATGTCGAAAACCAGAATACCGGGAGGCTCCGAACGGCCTTCCTCCTGCGCGCCATCCGGCATGCCGAGGTAGAGGTATCGCTTTGTTCCCGGCTGGGCGGAAACAACGATAGCCAGAAAGAGAAGAGTCACGAGGAGGAGGGCTGTTCTTCGCATGGCGGAATTGTACTGTCGTCCGCGGCTGCGGTCAAGGACGAGTCTGGTGAATGTTGGTAGCATGTGATCTGTCCGGTCTAATTAACAAGTGATCTGTCCGCTTAGAGCGGGCGGCGGGCCAAACTAGAAGCATGAAATGGCTGATACCCGCCGCCGAACTGGAGCGGATGATGAAAGT
>JADLBG010000808.1 GCA_020847895.1 Bryobacterales bacterium | reverse complement strand
GCACCCGCGCCACCTGCAGATAGGCTGTTCCGATCTCCAATGCCAGGTCCATGTCCTGTCCCGGCGGCACTCCCCAGCGTGTCCTGCGCGCCTCGGCCTCCAGGCCCTCCAGATACTCGGTGGCTGCCGACACGATGAGGTTTCTGGCCTTGGTGGAGCCCGGCAGGTTGCGAATGCCGGCGTCCAGGTCGAGGAGCCGCTTGGACAACTGGCGCACCTGCTGAAACCGGCGCTGTGCGATAGCGCGCTCGCGATCCGCCACCATCGCCCCTCCCGCGATACCGAGGAACGCGAGAATGCCCGCGGCGACGGGAAGCCAGCGTCTGCGCACGAACTTCCGCGCAAGGTAGAGAGCATTGCCCCGGCGGGCCTGAACCGGTCTGTGCTCCAGGTATGCCCGCAGGTCGGCGATGAACAGGTCCACGGACGCGTACCGTTCTTCCGGCTCGATGCGCATCGCCTTCGCGAGGATGGCTGCAAGATCTTTGGGAATGTCATCCCCCGCCGGGGGAGCGGGGGCCCGCGGACTGCGTCCGGTGAGCAGGCGAGAGAGCACGGCGCCGAGAGAATAGATGTCCGTGGTGGTGGCTTGCGGGTCGCCCTGGAGTTGTTCCGGACTGGCGTATTCGGGCGTGAGGGCCCGCTCCACGGTGCGTGTCTGCTCGGGGGAATCGAGAATCTTGGCGATGCCGAAATCGAGCAGTTTCGGCTGCCCGGCGGCGTCCACCAGAATGTTGGAGGGTTTCAGATCGCGATGGATGATGAGGTTGCGATGGGCATAGGAGACGGCCTCGGCCACCTGGAGGAAGAGAGTGAGTACGCCGCGTACATCGAGCCGCGAGACGTATTCATCGATGCGGGTCCCTTCGACGTACTCCATCACCAGGTAAGGGTGGCCGTTGCTGTGGCCTGCATCGAGCAGGCGGACGGTGCCCGGATGATTCAGCGAAGCCTGGATCTGCCGCTCCCGCAGGAACCGTTCGCGAAGCGAGGGCAGGTCCGCGCCGGCGTGCAGAAACTTGATTGCCACCCGCTGCTCGATCTCGCCGTCATCCCGCTCGGCGAGATACACCGCTCCCATGCCGCCGTTTCCCAGCAGACGGATGAGGCGATAGGGGCCGCGGCGGCCCTCTTCCGCGGCCGGCCCACCCGAAAGCAGGAACCGTTCCGCGGCCGCCTCCACCACACCTCCCAGCGATGTGCCGCTCGTCTGATCGAAGTCGAGCAGGCATTCGAGTTCGTCCCGGACATGGCCGGGGACTTCATGACGGGCATAATGCGCTTCACGATAAGCGGTAAGATGGCCCGCGAGTTCGCGAAACAGGACTCGTACATCCTCGTTCATCAGAAGATGAGCTCCCTCTGATGCGTTACGCGAAATCGCGGGCCGGTTGTGGATCAGCGGTCCGTGCAGATTCTTGCGGCGATTACCGGGATCCGCTGGCCCGGTAGAAGATATAGTCCGCGGTGTAGGGCACGAACTGGATGCTGCCTGCCTCGGTACAGGCTGCGGACGGCATTACGCCGCCGGTTGTATTCACGCGCTGAATGAACGTGGTCTGCATGAGCATGGCCCCGCCCGCCGGTCCGCTCCGCGCGCCGGCAGTTTGCAGCAGGAGCCACGGAACGGCGCCCTCGGCGACGAAGGCGGAGTCATTCGATTCGGCGATTTTCTTCGCCCACACGGCGCTGCTGTCGAGGGAACTCTGCCAGGTAGCTCGCGCCGGAGCGTCTTCTTCCGCCGGGTTCGGGCTGAGGAAGTGTGTCGCCGCCTGCTGCTCGATTTCCCCCGCGATCCAGCGAAGGGTGACGAACAGCGTCGCTTGCGGACCCTGGAATTTCCACGCCAATCCCGAGGCGGAAGGCAGGCAGACGTAGTTTTGCGTCCCCACGGCCGAGGCTTTCAGGAAGGCGGTGTTCCCATCCGGAACCTGGACGTCGGCGGGCATGGGCGGCACAGTGAGGGTTTGCGCGCGCGCCGGCAGGCCAATGGAGGCAAGAGCGAGCGCAAGGCAAACCCCCAAGCGGCAAATGTATTTGCGAAGCATGAGATTCTCCTTGTTGGTTGTCGAGCTGGAAGGAAATTCCAGGCGCCGTTTCGGACAGCCTTGGCCTTCTTCCCTCTAAGCGGGTTCTCACGGAACAATTCGCAAGGTTGTGCGGCGAAACGCTGCCGGTGCTAGCCTTGATTGAATGAGCGCCGCTATCCAGCAACTCTTCGAGAGGCTCAAGACAGGGGACGGCTCCGCGCTCAGCGAACTCACTCCCACGCTATACAAAGAACTGCATCGCATCGCTTCTCGGCACTTGCGGGGGGAGCGTCCCAACCACACGCTTCAGCCCACGGCGCTCGTCAATGAGGCGTACTTGAAGCTGTTCGATGGGGGAAGCCGGGAATTTACAGACCGCATCCACTTCCTGGCGGTTGCGTCCCGTGTGATCCGGCAAGTGCTGGTGGATTATGGCCGGGCGCGCGCAACGCTGAAGCGATCTCCAGGCGTCAGCGGCGATAGCGCGCCGGCCGAGGCAAGCCTCGAAGTGAAGACAGGCAAGGGCGTGGAGCTGCTCGAACTGATTGAACTGGAGGCTGCCATGCAGGCGCTGGCGGCGGAAAACGAGACCATGGCGCGCCTGATCGAAATGCGCTACTTCGGCGGCATGACGGCCGAGGAATCGGCGGAGGCGCTGGGGATGTCGGTGCACGTGGTGCGCCACGATTTACGGTTCGCGCAGGCGTGGCTGCGGCAGCGGCTTTCGCGATAGATCGCTGTTCCCGCTCTTCCATCCGGATGGAGTATAGTAACGCACAGTATGAATCGACGCACCTTCACTGCCTCCCTCGCCGCTACGCTCGCATCCGCCGCGGGTAAGCTTCCCGCCAACCGTAACATCAAGTGGGCGGTCAGCGCGGGACTCTGGTCGCACTATCCTCTGGCCCCCTTCACCGACATCCTGGATGTCATGCGAGACACGGGATTCATCGGGGTCCGGCTGACCGGATATCCCGGCATCCTGAAAACCTACAGCATGACCGCCCAGCAATTGGAACGCGAGATATCGAAACGCAATCTGTATGTGGCGACGATCTCCTTCG
>JADLBG010000807.1 GCA_020847895.1 Bryobacterales bacterium | reverse complement strand
GCCAACTGGATTCGCTCTCGCTGATCGCGCTCGGTCTCGGCCCTCGACGGACGGCCAGCGCGCAAGCGAGGCCATAAATGATCATCGGTGTACCCAAAGAAATCAAAGATCACGAAACAAGAGTAGGGTTAGTGCCAAGCGGCGTGACCGCACTGCGGGAGCACGGACATACAGTACTGGTGCAGACCAATGCCGGCGCGGGCAGCAGTATTCCCGACGAGGAGTATGCCGCGGCGGGAGCGCTGATTCTCCCGGCGGCGGAAGAAGTGTGGGCGCGGGCGGATCTTGTAGCGAAAGTGAAGGAGCCGCAGCCTTCGGAAACGCAATATTTTCGCTCCGGCCTGATTCTGTTCACTTACCTCCATCTGGCTCCATTGCCGGATCTTACCGCGGAGTTAGTGAAGTGGCGCGTGAACTCCGTGGCCTACGAAACTATCCGCGAGCCTGACGGATCCCTGCCGCTGCTGACGCCGATGAGCGAGGTGGCGGGCCGCATGTCCGTGCAGGTAGGCGCGCAGTACCTGGAAGCTCCCAACGGCGGCCGGGGCATTCTGTTGGGCGGCATTCCCGGTGTGGGCCCGGCCAATGTCCTCATCATCGGTGGGGGAGTGGTGGGCCACAATGCGGCCAAGATTGCTGCCGGTCTTGGAGCCGAAGTTACGCTCATCGACAAAAACCTCAACCGCCTGCGCGAAATCGACGACATCTTCAACGGGCACGTCATGACGATGGCTTCGAATTCCTCGACCATCGCCGAGGCGGTGCGCAAAGCGGATCTGGTGGTGGGCGCGGTACTGGTTCCAGGCGCCTCGGCGCCGAAACTGGTGCGGCGGGAGATGATCGCCAGGATGCGCAAAGGCTCGGTGATTGTGGACGTGGCCATCGATCAGGGAGGATGCTTTGAAACCTCGCATCCCACCACCCACAGCGCGCCTACTTATTTTGTGGATGGCGTGCTGCATTACTGCGTGAGCAACATGCCTGCCGCGGTGCCGCACACATCCACCATGGGGCTTACGAACGCGACGCTGCCCTACCTTCTGCTGATTGCCGAGCATGGCCTGGAGCAGGCGTGCGAGCACAATCCCGCCATCGCCGAGGGAGTCAACACATACCAGGGGGAAATCGTCTACGGCGCGGTGGCCGAATCTCAGGGCCGCAATTGGCGCGACCTTTCGGCGGTGATGTAGAGTTCGTCCACTCAATAGCGGAAGTGAAAGCGCCGGACCGGCAGCGGCATCTTCGAATCGGCGCCCTTCACTGACTTCCAGATAATTTCGTTCAGCGCGAACTCGGGAGCGCGGTCATATTCGGAGAAGTCCATCTGCATGGACTCGCGCGCGCCCCACGCCAGTTCGGTGTTCTTGGCGTTCACATCCACCAGCGGTTCCACGTGCTGGTAAGGCGCCAGGTCAGGGGACGTGCCGAAGGAGTTGTACATCGGCATGGCGGCGGCATCGTATTGCGTCATGGGAGGCAACCCGAGCAGCAGTTCCATCGTGCGCACCATGGAGGAGGTCGTGTACAGAGTGGAATCCACCACGTTGCGTTTCGTATAGGGGGAGACAATCAGCCCGACTGTACGGCGCGCGTCTACGTGATCTGGGCCATTCTGCGCATCGTCTTCGATGACGAAGATGGCGGTCTCTTTCCAATAGCGCGAATGCGACACGCGATCCACCAGCATTCCCACGGCGTAGTCATTGTTGGCTACCGCGGCGGCTGGCGTGTGCGCTCCGGGGCGCGTGCCTTGCGTATGATCCTCGCCGAGGCTCATCACAATGTAGTTGGGGAGGCGCTTCCGCGGATCCGAGGAATCGTAGTTGCTCTCGTAGGCTTCGAATTCGTCCAGAAACGCCTTCACGTTGTCGGTATCCCGCATGCCGGGAAGTTTGACCCTGGGAGAGACGTGCCCCACCAGGCCCGAAACCCCGGGCGCCGCTTCCATGGTTGTGCCGTCGCTTACCCTCTGCGCGTACTCGCCGTAGGATCGATAAGTGAGGCCCTTCCTTGCGGCCAGATCCCACAGATGACCCGATGAAGGAGTATTGTCAGGCCCGTTGACCGCGGCGCTAATGCCGCCGTATTGCGGCGGCCAGCGCTTCTCATTGAAGTCAGTGGCGTAGGCGGAATTCGACCAGGAATGCCCGTCCACGGAGACCTCGCCGTCACAGAACAGGTTGTCGAGAAGGACGAAGTCCCCGGCCAGTTTGTGGTGGTTCGGCGTGACCTTGCGGCCGAAAATGGTGAGCCGCGGGTCGCCGTTGCCCTTCCGGATGTCACCGAACACTTGGTCATAGGTGCGATTTTCTTTGATGATATAAATGACATGCTTGATGGGCGAGCCTTCGCCCACCCGTTGCGGGACGATGGACGGTCCGGACGACGGGGGCCGGGCTTTGGCGAGCATATCGTCGTTGTAAGGGCAGTTTTCCATTGCCTGCCGGGTATAGCCGTTGATGCGCGACTTCAGATCCGAGAGGGGAACGACGCTCACGGAGCCGCGCTGGAGGGCTCCGATGTGCCGCGACTTGCCGTCCTTCGGCGCCAGCGGACTCGTCGGACCCTGTAGGTTCGCGTAGCCGCCCATCCCCTTCGAGGAACCGACGTAGAGCCATTTGCCATCCGGGGAAACGGCCAGCGCCGACGGATACCATGTGGTGGGAATGAACCCCACCACGTGCGAGGCATCGTCGTCGCTCACGTTGACCACGGCCACATTGTTGTTATCGGCGTTCGCCACAAAGAGCATCTTTCCGGCGGGGTCAAGGGCAAGCGCGTTCGGCGTCGAGCCCACTGGGGCCATGCGGTACATCGCCGTCGCAATCACCTCCACGGGCCGGAGAGACTTGGTGTCCACCACGTAGACCGAGTTCTCGTTCGAACACGCCACGAATAAACGGCCGTCCTTGCCGAGCACCATGTCGTTCGGGTTCCGTCCAACTTTGATGACCGACTTCACCGTATTCGTACGTGTGTCGATGACGGATACCGATTCGCTCGCCCAGTTGCTGACGTACAGCGTATGTCCGGAGGAGTCGAGAACCACGTCATACGGGTGAATCTCGGTTGGGATCTCCGCCACGCGCTCGCCCGATTCCGTGTTAAACACCACGACGTGTCCCGGGACGGCCTTCGTGTGGCGGTTCGCCGCATAGAGAAGCGGCTTGGCGGGATGATGAACCAGCCCGGACCAGTAGATTTCATCCATCGGCAACCGGTGGTGGAACTCCTTCACGGGTTGGGCGGTCAGTTTCCCATTGGCGTAGCCGAAGGCGTAAATGGGCGCCGCGGTGGGATGCGTGCGGGATTGTCCATTTCCTCCCGACACGTATAGCGTCTGGCCATCCGGCGCCCACGCCATTCCGAACCACGAGGACTTCAGCCCGATGCGCCCGGTGATCTCGACGTTCTTCGGGTCAATCACGGACAGGCCATGCGGGTTGTAGCCCGAGTTCAGCGCGATGATTCCTCGCCCATCCGGCGTGTTCGACACATTGAGAATGTAATCGTCGGTGACAACGTGGCGGCCTACCGGCGTGATGCGCCAGCCGTTGGGGAGGTCGATTGCCGCGGGGATGACGCCGGTGCTCTGCGCCAGCAACGGAAGGGAGGTGACCAGCAAGAGTAAGATCCGCATACGGAGGTAGTGTATCAGTGCTTCGCCGCCGCGGGATAACGAAGTCTGCCGGCTGCGTCCGCACCGTGTATACTGAACGCTTCCTGTTATGGACGCTCCAGCGGAGGCGCGCCAAACGCCGGCCAATCTCTCGCCAATCTCGCCAAACCTGATCCATGTAGTTTTCTGCGTCACGACGCTGATGCTGGCGGTCGCTCTGGATGCTACCAGACCGTTCGACAGGAATTACAGTATTTTTTACCTTCTGCCAACAATCTACGCGGGATGGACGTTGCGCGGCCGTACCGAGCTTGCTATCTATGCAACGGCCATTTCGGCCGCGTTTCTTGTGCCCTACCTGCGCGCTCCCGGCCAGCGCTCCGCCGGGATTACATTCAACCGAGCGACGGGTGTTGTCGTGGGATGCGCAGTCATCGCCATCATGTGGGAGAGACGCCGTTATTCTGATGCTCTTCGCAGGGCAGCGGTTGACCTGGAGATTCGCGTAGCGGCCCGCACGGCGGAACTGCAGTCCCTCAACGATGAGTACCGGCGGGTCATCGACGACAAGACTCAGTTCCTCAGCAACCTAAGTACACTGTTTCATAAATACACCGACGTATTATTGAGTGGCATAAGCGCTTGGCCTGTGGGATTCTGGTTGTGTGTCGCCATGCCACGATCGAGCCCATTTGCCATTCGCCTCTCTACAGTGG
>JADLBG010000806.1 GCA_020847895.1 Bryobacterales bacterium | reverse complement strand
CGTAACGCCGGTTCAGATCAACCGTGGCCACGGCCGCGCTCCCCTGCTCGGTAGCCACCGCCAGAGACTCTCCCTTCGGGTCCATGATGAGCGAGGGGTTGGTATAATTCGAAGCCGCTAGGAAGACACGGTTCTCCATGGCCCGTGCCCGCATCAACGTTTCCGTGGCGGCCCAGATCGGCACCAGAATGATCTCCGCCCCGCCGAGCGCGAGCCCTCGTGCCGGATCCGGGAACTCGGTGTCCCAACAGATCATCATCCCCACCTTCCCGAAGTCGGTTTCAAAGACAGGGTAGGCGCTGCCCGGCGTGATTCCTTCTTCGATTTCCGTGTACGGCAGATGGGTTTTCCGGTACTTGCCTATCACACGGCCCTGCCGGTCAATCAGGACCGCGGTGTTGTAGATGGCGGCGCCCTCGCGCTCGGTGAGTCCGGCCACCACGTAGGAGTGTCTCTCGCGCGCCGCCGCTCCGAGTTGTTCTGTGCTGGGACCGGGGATCGGTTCGGCGGCGTCCGCCATCGGTCCGCGCATCCCCGCCCACGTCAGCGATTCGCCGAAGACGATGACATCTGTCTTGCCTGGCAAAGTGCGGTCCAGCACCTCGACCGCGCGGCGCACGGCTTCCTTTCCGGATCCCGCGCCGCGAGGTTCGAACTTCACGGCCGCCACCGTGACATTGCGCGGCGGCGGCGGCGGGATCTCATCGAAGGAGATATCGTCCCACCACACTGTCGCTTGCGGGGCGTTGGCCAGAAGTAGTTGGATTCGCACTCGGGTCGCCCCACGATTGGCCGGAGCGTCGGCCGTAAGGCGCTTCCACCCCTCTCGAACGGACACCGCCACCGGGAATTCCGGCGGGCCGGCGCGCTTCCCATCCGCGGTTTCCCATCGCAATTTGGCCAGAACCTGGACCGGTTCATAGCTGACGCCCTCGGCCTTGTACCAGGCCGTGAAGCGATACCATTTCCCCGGCTGAACGCCTTCCACCACGTAATCCCATCCGCCGTGTACCGCCGGATTGCTGTTCCCGCTCAGCGCCAGGGACGCGGGGCCGGTCCGGTACCGCGTGACATCGAGAAAGGCCCGGGGGGAAATCTCCGCTCTGGGCGCCCACACACTCCAACCCGCGGGCAATCCGTTCTTTCCCGCTTCGAAGCCTGCCAGACGGACGTGCACGCCGGCGTCCACGGGGGGCCCTGCCAGACAGCAGGTCGCGGAAAGAAGGATAAGAAGCGGTCGCATCACGAAGACTCCTCTCTGTGTTCACTCTACACGATATTCAACGCGCGGCCGCGCCCGCAAAGCCTTCGTCGTAGAACACCGGCTTGTAGCCGCGCCGGGTCACCCACGCGATCGCTGTCTCCACGCGCTGCCGGTAATCGGGCTCATAAGCAACGTAATCAGGATAGAAATATTGCTCATGGATCATCAGTTCGATAATCTCGGCCTGGTGCGGATCGCCGCCGATCCTTTCGAGTTGTGGCTCGATCTCTCCGAGCGGGACGGAATTGATCACCATATCGTGCCGCACGAAGATGATGTCTTCTTTCATGTCCTTCCAATAATCGCGGCCGGTCATATATCGCCATTGCGCCAGCGGAAGATAATAGCTGACCAGGGGCGAATCGCCGGCGAGCGGGCCATCTCCGGCGAGAGCGCCCTGCGCCCGGAAATACCCTGCCATCGTCTTGATTCCCTGCGCCCGCAGTGCGCGCGCCCCCGCCAGAGTGGTGGCGCCATAATGGACCGTCGTCACATCGCTCATCACTTCCCTGCCCGCGAAGCGCTCGATCTCCTGGTTCACCAGACGGTTGTCCCGCCCGATCCGTTCCGCCGGAGCGTGCTGGTAAGGCTGCGCGGGATCGTTGGCGCGGGCGTGAAAGGAAAGCCGGATCCAATCCGCGTTTGCCTTCCATTCGGGTTTGTATTTATCCGGCATCTCGGACAGGTTGAAGCCTGCGGTCTCGTAATAGATATTGAAGTGGACTTTGGCGCCGTACTTCCGGTGCATCTCGCGCCAGAAGGCCAGATACGCATTATCGATGATCGAATGATACGTGCCGGCGTGTCGCGCGATGTCTTTCAGCCACAAAATGTTGTCGTCCGTTGACACGCGATAGCGCGGGTAGGAGTAGCGGTCCCACAGGACGGTAATCTGCCGGCGCGCGCCCCGCGGGCCCTCGAGAATGATCTTGGTTTGCCGCTCTTGCAGCACAAGCGAAGTCTCGAATTTGCCCCCGGGCGCCGGCACGCGGATGCTGTTGACGCGAACGGACCCAACGCGGCTATACCCGCGCACCGCAATCTTGAGTCCCTCCGCCGTGGCCTCTCCATCGTGCCGGTTGAGAATGGCGCCATCCACGGGTTCCGTGATGGCGAACGGCGGATCGGCCTCCCAGGGCATGCCTTGCGAGCGGAATGGCGCTGTCAGCTTGTATAGCGTTTGCGATTCGACCCCGCAAATATAAAGGCTCCGCATATCCGGCAGGCCTCCGAAAGCGAGGTCTGCCGGACGCCGGTCGGGAATGGCATAGGAAGTCACCATGCCGCCGTTCGGGCCAAGTACCGTCACCACGCCTCCGCCATCGCGCGCGATGTAGAGGTTGCCCTTCTCGTCGAGCGCCATGCCCGAGGGTTCGCCCTCCCCTGCCAACGTGGCGAAGAGCGTGAGTCGTTTTCCATTCGAGGGTAATTTCCAGACTTTGCCTCCGCGGCCGGCCACCAGGATCGGCCCGCCCTCGGCGGCGGCCGCAATGCCGGTTGGCTGCGGCACATCGCGTGAAAACTCCGTCGTCCTGCCTCCGGTGTCCACGCGGTACACGCGGGAATCCTGGGTATCGGTGAAATAGAAGGCGCCGTCAGAGGACGCAGCGATGTGCGCCGGCGTCGAGAACGGCTTGCCACCGCACCGGTCCGTGAAGACCGAGATCTCGCCCCACGGCGTCACTTTCAGAATAGCTTTGCGCCCACGGTCCGCAACGTATAGGTTGCCGTCGATGCCGAAGGCCATGCCCGCGGGGTTGCCGCCCGTATTCGCCAACGGATCGGCTACATTCCGTCTCAGGATCTGGGTGATGCCGCCATTGGCATAAGCCACGAACGGGCTTGCCTGCGAACTGGTGGCGACGCCTTGAAGCGCGGCATCGGCATGCAGTACCGCAACCGCCGAACCTTCCGCGGCCAGTACGGCGAAAGCGGACAAGAAGAATACAAGAACCGGTCGCATGAGGAGTTTTCCACACGCTCCTATTTCGGAAACGGCGGGTCTGGGCTTTTCTCCTTCTCTCTTTTCGGGACGACGCTGACAGCCGCCAGAATAATCGCGTTGCTCGGAATCACTTTCCCCGATGAATTCCGGAAACCGTCCGATCCGTTCAACCGGATCGCCTTGATCACCTTGCCTGGCCGTGTATTGGTCCACTCGAATGCGTAGAGTCTAACACCTCCGCCGGCATCCACGGTGTCAGCCCGGTAAAGGACGCCGCGCGGATTCTTCCAATCGAGGATGTTCCAGCCGTAACGCAGCGGAATGGTGGTGACCAGGCCATCTTCGAATTCGATGTCATACCAGCCCGCCAGGTCGGCCGAATCCTCGAACGCGAAAATCCTGTGATAGCTCTGAGCAGAAGCGGCCGGCTTGACCAGCGCATGCAGGAAAACGATGCCGGCGGCATCGCGCCCGATGGGTATAGCTTCGGAACGCAGAGGATAGGGAGCTTCGCCCTCTCCCCGGCTGCCCGCCACCACGGCGAACGGAGCCCGGCCGGAAGCCTCCGCCAGTTCGAATATCAGGCCCCCGCGGCTGACGCGGCCCGCTTTCCAGGCGGGCCGCCCGATGGCGGCCGCATTTGCGCGGAAAGCGGCTCTGATATCTATCGGAACCACGGGGCCGGTCGCGCTCGGCGCCGTCTCCGCGCTCAGGCGGCTGCGGATCGAGGGCATCCACTCTCTCAGGACTCCCGCCTGCTCCGCCTCCCCGCGCTCCCGCCCGGACCAGAGCATTTCGCCGCAGATGGCGAAATCGGCGATGCGGTCCTTGCCGAAATTGAACTCCGTCGTAGCCACCCACGCCGAAGGTTCCCCGCCGGTGATCTTGGCGGACGCCGCGATGCGCTCATCAAAGTTCCCGAGCGATGGAAACATGTTCGCGTAGATCGACTCGAATCCCCATGCGCTCAACCGCTGCTCGTTGGTCACTGGCGCAACCTTGGGGTCCGCCGTGTAGCCCCAGACCCAGTTGAACATGAGGATATCCTTGGGAATCAGCTTCAGCGCCTGTTCGGGCGAGAGCGCGCCGGGAATGTTATATTCATAGCCCCCCGCGGAGCGCTTGTGGAACTTCACCCCGCGGACGTTCTCCAGCAGGTAATCGGCCCAGATGGCCATCCGGACCCCTTTGCCCTGGAGGTAATCGTGAATCTTGTTGACGTCCTCCGCGAAGACTTCGCGCGGATCCTTGTCGCGGCACCGCGGGCAGACGCCCCAGGGCATGCGCCACTCGTCGTGGCCGGCCTGAATCATCTTCGGATGCATCACCTCGATGTACTCGTCATAAACATCGAAGAGGAGTTTGTAAACCGCGGGTAGGGAAGGACAGTATGTATCCGGCCACTCTTCCTGCGGAATCTCCGCAAGTTCCCTGTGCCGGGTAAGAAGATAGTAGCTGTGGCTGAGGGATGGAAGTTCGGGGATCACCTCGACATAGTTGGACTCCGCCCAGCGCACTAATTCGGCCACTTCCTGCTTCTCCAGGATTCCGCCGTCGGCGGTGTCAGTGTGCACGGAGTTGTTGCTATGACCCCACAAGGCAGGTGGTTCGTTGAGACGCCTGAGTTGCAGGTCACGCGCCAGATCGAGCCAGCCGGCATTCAGCTCCGGATGCCGGTCCAGGCGCATCGCCGCGTTCATCTCGAGGATGAGCCTGTTGAACTTATACAGCGCCATATAGTCGCGCACAAAGCGCTTGAAGAAACCGATGTGGTCCCGGCCGGGCAGATAGATCTTGATGCCCCGGAAGGGCATCCTCGGCCAATCGCGAATCGTGACGCCGGGAATGCGCACCGCGCTTCCTTCTGATGCAATCAGTTGCCGGAGCGATTGCATCCCGTAGAAAGCTCCGCGCTCATCGCTCCCGGCAACCACGACAGCATCGGGTGAGGCGCTCAGCAGATATCCCTCCGGGCCCGGATTGCCTGGGCTTACCTCCAACCGGTGCGCGGCAAGCCACGCCTTGACCAGCGGATTGTCTGTGGCGCCCATCAGGATGAACCGGCGTCCCGCTGGCAGGCGGCTCGCGGATTCCATGCTTATCGCGACCCCGTGGCGCCCGCTGAACTCCGCCGCAAGGAGGCGGGCCAGACGGAGGTCCGCCCCGGAGGCGTTCTCGGGGACGAGGATCGGAACATCGCCGTCCACCGCGAATGCGGGGCCGGCGGCGGACATTTCGCGCGGTTCGGGGAACACCCGGGGAGCGCCCGCAACCGGCAGCGAACACAGCGTCAGCCACAGCGAAAGGATCAACCTTCGACTCGTTCTCATATTTGATTTTGCGCCTGCCCGCCCGGCAGTTGTCACTTTCCGCCGCGCTTGTTTACCATTGCACCCGCAGCGCAAGCTTGATGACCCGGGTATTCGAGTAATCACCCAGAGAGCCCGTGTTGGGACCGCCGTCATCTGTGATGACACCCGCTTGGCCCGAGGTGATGCTCACGTTCGGATTGTTCCAGTTCGGGTGATTGAACACGTTGGTGGCGTGTAAGTCCACTCGCAGCCGTGGAACGCGGAGGTTGTCGGAAAACGCAAACCACTTTTGCAGACTGGCATGCCATACATTGGTGCCTGGTCCGAACACCAGACCTCGCGAGGAATTGCCGAATCTGCCGTTGGGAGGCGCCGCGAACGCCGCCGGATTGAACCACTGCCTGACGCTCGGGTCGGCGATGTTCGGGTTACTCAGAACATCCGGCCGGATCGTCACCAAGGGGCGGTTGGCGGAGGTGGTATAGGCGATCCCCGCGGGGTCCGGCATCGTCACCGTGGGCGTCAAAAATTGGCCGGTCTGCATCAGGGTGATGGTCGAGATCTGCCATCCCCCGATCACGGCGTCAGCGGGCCGCGGAATCCCGGATAGCCACTTCCGTCCCCGTCCGACGGGCAGTTCGTAAACCAGCGTATTGGCGAAGCGCGCCGTGGGAATGCTCTGGTTGACCCCGCGCTCCCGGCTCAGGTCGAAGGGATTCTCCGGCGAGACGTTGTTGCCGATGTCGCGCGCCCACGTGAAACTCGAATTCAATTGCAGACCGGAGGCCATGCTTCGCCGAACCTCCAGGCTAAGTGCGTTGTAATTGTGATTTGCCCCATTGATGGTGTAAGTGATACCGGGATAGTTCGGGAACGGCCGCGGCTTGTTAATGAAAAGCTGACCATCCACTGCCGGAGAGTTGATGTTATACCCGAACAACAACTGCCGTCCGAATGTCCCGACGTACGAAGCGCGCCAGCCGAATCCCCATCGCTGGTGCTCGATGGTCAGACTTACTTGCTGGGTGTAGGGTATCTTGATGTTCGGATTGATCGCTGACGGCAGGGCGATGCTTCCCGGACCGCTTCCCGCGGTGGCGGGAAACACCTGCGGCAGCACCAGGCTGGGTGATGGTGTGGTATTGGTGAACGTCGGTATCGAAATGTTGAATGGCACGCTGGCTGCCGTGGGTTGCGAAAGGATCGAGTTGTAATAGATTCCATAGCCGCCGCGGAATACGGTGCTGTTGCCGAACGGCCTCCAGGCGATGCCGATGCGCGGGGCGAAATTGTTCTTGTCGCCGTTGATCAGGTTGTTC
Organism: Bryobacterales bacterium; assembly: GCA_020847895.1. Taxonomy (GTDB): domain Bacteria; phylum Acidobacteriota; class Terriglobia; order Bryobacterales; family Bryobacteraceae; genus CADEFT01. The sequence goes on along the minus strand of JADLBG010000806.1, from coordinate 7,214 downwards.
GGCAGACCCGCTGTGTTCGCTGTGATGATCGGTACATAAGAGGCCGGCATCAACGGGGAAATCTTCGATTGCGAGCCGTCCGGCACGACGATGCTGGTTCTCGAAGGGTCAAAGATGGATAGCAGTCCATTTGCCTCGCTCCACGTGCCCGCGTATTCATACCGCAGCCCGAGATCCAGAGTCAGCCGGGACGACACTTTCCAGTTGTCCGTGATGTAAACCGACTCCGCCCACCGGCGCAACCGGACAGTAAGAGGCGCGGCGTTAATGGTCGCGCTGGTGGGAACGCCTAACAGGAAATCCGCATAGGCGGACCCGCTGTTCGAAATGCCGGCCACCTTACTGTAGGTGTTTGCAAATGTGACACAGCCGAATAGGCAACTGCCCGCTGTCATCTGTGTCGGGAAGTACCGGTCTATTGCGCCGCCGAACTTGATGCCGTGTCTGCCGCGGAAATAGCTTACCTGGTCCTGGTAGTGTTGCGCCTTGGGCCCGCCCCGATTCGCGACGATCTGGCTCAGTCCCTGAACCGGGATGCCGACGAAACTGACATTGAGTAACCCCCCCAAGCTCGGCAGATCCGGTGACAGGCCCTGAAGCCCCAGAGATGCCACCTGTTGCGGCCCGTTGATGGGTCCCTCGTAATTGTTGATGTCGGAAGCGTGGCCGAAACGCAACTCATTGAGCAGGGTGGGCCGGAATGTATGGGAATAGGTGAGGTTCAGGACTTTCATGTCCCGAAGCTGTTTGCGGGTTCCAAATGTCGGAAGATTGCCTTCGAGGTTCCACACTCTAAACTGGTCCACCGAGTAAGTAGCGTATGCGTAATCCTTCCCCCCGAACCGCTGGTCCAGCCGCATCGTGGGGCTCTTGTCGGGCCAGAACGGCTGGGATACGGTCTGGTTGAAATTGGTAGACTGGATGGAATTGGTATTTCCGAAGTTAGGCAGCGGGTAAAACCTCTCCTGAATCAACTTGGCAACCGGGCTGATGGCCGACGCCGGAATCTGGCCATCCATATAAACTGCCCCGGTCAACGGATTCCGGATGGGTACCCCGAAACTGCCGCTGCGCATTGCCTGCGTCGGCACGGTGGTGAAAAAAGTTCTGCCCGAGGGTCCACCCGTCGTGATCTGACCGTTGATCAGAAAGAACGTTCGATTCTTGCCATTGTAGATCTTGGGAATATAGACCGGGCCGCCGACATTGAAACCGAGCATGTGAGAAACTCCCGAGGCCCTCTCCGTGGCAAAAACACTCCGCGCATTGAACATGGATGTGGAGTAGTAATCGAACGCCGTGCCATGTAAATCGTTGCTCCCGGACTTGCCCACCACCCCGATCTGCGCCATGGTTCCATATTCGGCGGAGTTGTTGACATAGTCCATCTTCACCTCCTGGATCCATTCGAGGTTCAGGATATTCCCGAAACTCCCGCCCTGCCCGTTGTCGCCGTTGGTTCCGTCGTAAGACCAGCCCGCCTCGCCGCTCACACCGCCGGCGAATGATGGAGTGGTCGACCCCTTCGGAACGCTGAACATGGACGAAATCGAAAAAAATCCATAGGGAGAGCTGGCTTGGGCGCGAAGCGGGAGCGAGTTGAAGTCCCGGGCGCTCCTTGTTGTGCCGATCTTCGCGGTATCCGTTTCGATGAGACTGGGAGCCGCGGTGACTTCTATGCTTTGCCGCGCGGAGGCTACCTCGAGCGTGAGATCCACACGCCGGAGTTGGCGCGCGACCAGCGATATTCCTCCCACCTTTATATCGCTGAAACCGGCGGCCTTTGCCTCGAGTCGGTAATCTCCCTCGCGAAGGTTGGCCAGCGTGTAGACACCCGCCTCGTTGGTCTTTGCCGATGCGGTCAGGTTGGTGGCCAGATGGGTCGCAGTGACGGCAACACCGGCTACCATGGCCCCGGTGGAATCCGTAACCGTTCCTGTGATGGTTGCAAAGGTGGATTGCGCGGGTAAGCGAACCGCGCCCAGAAGCAGACTGATTCCAACTGCAAATCCTGATATGTGCCGCGTGCCCATGACATCCTCCCCATCTCGACCAGGCTTTCCTCCGTGCGCTTCAGAGGATTGTGAGGCGGATGCCTCTTGGAATTCTATAAGGATATGAGCGAAGAGTATAAGAAAATTAGAACCGGCACGGCTCGGCTGCCGGATGGATCATCGCGCAAGAACTTTTGCCGCGATTGCGATAGAACAGCGGCGCGGGACCGCTCACAATCGAAACTGCCCTGGGGAAACACCGTTACTCCCGAACCAACATTCGGCCGTGCCATCCGGACGCCCGGACGAAGACCATATTGGCATATCATTGCCTTGTGGGCTCGTGCATGGCTTGGAAGTGGCAGGATGGTAATGCGATCGTGGGGCCTCAGATCAACGCCGAAGGGCTGCACGTGTACCCTTTTGATCCGCTCTTGCCCCTGGATGTCCTGTTCTTTCGCTACCGCGGCTATCCGCAATATCGCGGCAACCGCCACGACCATTTTGAAGTGCTCTATCTGAAAACCGGGGAGATCCTGCTGGAGGTGCAGAGCAGACGGATCCTCATGCGCGCGGGCGACCTGCTGGTGATGGGCAGTACCCTGATGCATCGGATTCTCGAATATCGGGGGGCTCGGCCCAGTGCCATAGTGATGTCTTTTCTACCTGAGTTGATTCGCAATGACTCTCCCACCGAAGAGGCGGACTACCTCATGCCGTTCCTCGCCCAGGATGAGTCCTTTCCTCTCGTGATTCCAGCTAGTACAGGCGTGCCGGCCCGCGTCATGCGTCTGATGGTGCAGATCCATACCGAACTGGCGGCCCGCGACAGGCTGAGCGTGTTGACCGCCAAGACCTGCTTGAAGGCGCTGCTGCTCCTTATTGCTAAACACTACCCCGCGCATCCGGGCGGCCGCCAAATCTTCGCATGGAAGCAACGGAGCCTCGCCCGATTACGGCCCTTGTTCGAGTATCTTGACGGTCATTATGCGGAACCGGTTACGCTCGAGGAAGCGGCCCGGATCGTTCACATGAGCAAGCCGGGTTTCGTGCGTTTCTTCAAGCGGGTTACAGCCCACTCGTTCATCGCGTACCTGAACCAGTTCCGCGTGGCTAAGGCGCAGGAACTGCTCGTCTCGAGCGGTAAGTCTATTGCGGAGATCGGCCAGGAAGTGGGGTTCTGCGACCAGAGTTATTTCGGCGCGCTGTTCCGGCGGATGGTGCATCTGAGTCCCAGGGAATACCGGCTCCGCCTGGATGCAGCCGCCGGCCCCTCGCGGGCGCCGGCACTCGCCGCCGGAAAACGTTACTAGAGTAAGTGAATGATCCTACAGGGAGCCGGCCGCGCCGGGAAAACATTATGCGATGTAAGTGTTGGTTATTAGTGGGCGTCTTGTTCGCAGCCTCCGCGGCTGTAGCTAAGAACTTCACCAGGGGCGCGTCCACCGCCCGGCAGTTCGGCGTGCATGAGGTCGAACTGCGCCAGCAACCCGGCGCGGACAATCCTTTTGCGGTGACCACTACCGTGAAGTTCACAGCGCCCTCCGGACGCGAGACGGTAGTTAGCGCCTTTTACGATGGCGGCCGGAGGTGGCGGGCTCGCGTCTACGTCTGCGAAAGCGGCCGCTGGCGCTGGCAATCATCCTCCGGACAAAACGGAGCCTTCCCCGCTTCTCCATCGGCATTGCCCGGCATGCTGCGCAGGCACCGGGACGATCCCCATCAGTGGATGACGGAGAACGGCCGCTGGTTCTTGAACCTCTCTGACACCGCCTATTTTCTGTTCCTCTCCGACCACCGCGAATGGCGCCGTTATGTTCGTGAAGACGTGGCGCTGGGGATTACCTCGCTGCGCGTGACGGCCATTCCCGATGGAGACTTCGACTTCGTCATTCAGTCGCCGCGAAAAGACTGGGACGCATACTGCGCGGACCCGGACTGCGCCGCTCTGCGGGTGGAGAATTTTCAGACCACCGATGCGCGGCTCGAATGGATGCTCGACAACTACCCGCAATTGTGCGTACAACTGATCCTCTTCCCGCGCGGCTCCCGGTATGGCCAGGACGAGACCGCGTGGGCCAAATTCTCCGGCGCCGCAAAGAAACTCCTCATGGAATACATGCTGGCGCGGTTCGCCGCCTACCCACAGCTTTTCTGGCTGGTAGTGAACGACGCGCACTACGGCCCGAAGTTTCCCAACAATAACGCGCTGGCCACGGAGGTGGGCGAATACTTCGCCAAACACGACCCATGGCGCCACCTGCTCTCCACGGGCCCGGTCCGCTTCATGCCTTTTCCTTTCCGCGGCGCCCCATGGGTTAGTTACTACCACCTGGAAGACGCTTTTCAACTCGGGGCCGACAAGATCGAACAGTATCGCGCCGACCCCATGCACGTTTTCCTCGGAGAGGACCGTTACGAACAGGATAGAGGGCGCTTCGATCCTAAGAATCCCGCCTACTACTACCGCTGCTTATTCTGGTCGTGGTTGTTGGCGGGCGGTTCCGCGAACTATGGCGGCCGCTGGGAGCGCACCGAGCCATACAGCCTGACCGGTTCGAAGCCGTACACGAACACCTACCGGGATGGAAATCCGGACCGCCGTACTTACGCCCAGGGGCTGAAGGGGCTGGATTCGGTCATTTACATCAAGAGGTTCTTTGCGGACCGCCATCTCGATCTGGTCGGCTTTGAGCCGCGGGATTCACTCGTATCGGGTTCTGGCGGAACAGGCCAACCCCGGCCCAAGTTGACCCACCGCCGAGGACGGGAGTACCTGGTCTACGACCCGAACGCCGCGGTTGGCGGGATGAATGCCGCGCCGGACACTTCCAACACGGCACGGTTCAAAGTGGACCTGACCGGCGCGCAAGGAACATTTCATGTGGAATGGTATCGTCCGGCGGACGCCGCTTCCGAAGCCGGTGCGCCCGTTATGGGCGGAGCGGTGCGTGAATTCGTTGCGCCTTGGAAGGGTTGCGATGTGATTTTGTACCTTAGCCCCCGATAGTGTAATGTCCCCCGAATTGGAATAGACTGGACCTTCGATTGCTAATTAATAATTAAGCAGATCCTGTGAGCCGACTCTCTCGAAGGTCATCCGAACCGGCCCCGATGCCCTGGCGCCGCCTCTATCGGGAGTACAGCCAGAACTGCTCGGCCGCGGGACTGTCCCACGATCAGCAAGACCGCCTTCGGCCGCGCGATGAACTCCGTGAACCGTGTGATCGTGACCGGCGGCGGTGGGATCTTTTTCGCGAACCGGGCGGCGGGTGAAACGATGGCACGCTTTGGCCAGCGGCAGGCGACCGACCGGCTCGAAGTGGAGTTCGTCGGCTGGGGCTGCGGCGACGAGTCCTGGTCCGTCGGATACCAGGTGCTCGCCTCTGGTGTTTGGCAACCCCTCGACGAACTCCTGGCGCAGCGTAGACGCACGATCGCGGCATCACGCTGCCGGTCTCGGCATGCTGCATCGATCTCGGGCTTTCACACGCAGCAGGCGTACGAATTCGCGTGCGCCGGTTCCATCAACGGGTCTTTGCGAGCAAGGGCAAGGCCGGGCCGCTACCTGTCTGGCCAGAACGGCCGAGCCGCAAGTACGGGACGTTGCTCTGCGCCTCGGACGTGGATAGCGCCCAAGTCGACGGTCTACAGACGCTTGAAGATTGCCCCCCTCCCTCGGCTACTGCCACTTCCCGGATCGCAGCCAGGAATACTTCGAGCAACGGTTGTCCGAAGTCCTGGTAACGACCTACTCACGCGGGGCACCGGCGCGTGAGTGGCGGCGGAAGAGAGGAACGCGCGGCGAAGCCCTCGCCTGCCGCGTCTATGCCTTCCCCACGCTCCAGGTGCTCATCTTGATGGGACTTTCGCTCGACCGCGAGGCCGAACGTCTCCAGACTCTCGCCGCCAATGTGCAGCCATGGGCCGCAAACCGCGTGGCGCGCAACCGCTGGATGCAGGAATAACAGCCGGCCTGGAGTAAACTGGTTGTGGAGGCCATGAAGGTGCCGTTTGAGAGGATATCCATCGACCCGAACATCTGCCACGGCCAGGCGTGCGTGAAGGGCACGAGGATTCCCGTCCACCAGATCGTCCGCATGCTGGCGAATGGCGACACCGTGGAAGACCTGCTGGCCGAGTATCCTTCGCTCGACCGCGCAGACATCATGGCTTGCCTCGACTATGCCGCCGAACTGGCCGAGGAGCAAGTGACGCCTCTGCCGGCTCTGGACCGCTGACGGATGCGGATTCTCGTCGATGAGAACATCCCGCGAACGACCGTGGACCGCCTGCGCGAATTTGGCCACGACGTCAAAGACATCCGTGGGACCGATGACGAGGGTATGGCGGATGCGGGTCTCTGGGAAGTCGCTGTCCGCGAGCGCCGCCTGCTGATCACGACCGACAAGGGCTTCACGGAGTATCGTGTCGCGATGTCCTTTGCGGTCATGTCGCCCCGATCTCCTGTCCAGCCAAGACCCACGCCCTGACGCGCGCAACACACTTTGGAAGATCGTCGCGAACTTCGTAGACCCGGAAGCGCATCACGTCCCAGCCCAACTCTATCAACCTCTAATTCTAATTGCGAATCTGGTCACGACGGACACAGCTCACCATCCCGGTTGCGATGAAACGGTGAACGGTATCGACCAAGAACTTACTTGCCGTCAGCGCCTGTTCGAGGCGTGTTTCCTGGGCGGCTAGGTCACGGATTCGGTTCACATGTGCCCGGAATGGACTCACAACGCCGACGCTGCCTTTGTAATGCTGCTCCAGAACCAGACGCTTCAACTCCTTGACTACTGCCCGGGCCTCCTCATCGTTGAATGCGCCCCCGTTGCACGTGCTGCGTGTGAAAGCCCGAGATCGATGCCCAGCATGCCGGGACCGGCAGCGTGATGCCGCGATCGTGCGTCCACGGCTGCGCCAGGAGTTCGTCGAGGGGCTGCCAAACACAAACACCAGGGGCGGATGAATCGCCTGGTAGCACTGGTAGGATAAAAAGATCGTCATTGTTGCCGCGATGAAAACATCTCATGGAGGGTGTGATGGATGGGAAATACCTGCTGGTAGGGGCCATTCTCCTCCTGCTGTTCCCCGTCCCGAGCCAACCCCAGCAGGTCCCGGCCAAACCGCCTCACGACCCCATGGAGGATATCGCGGGGATGGCGTACGGGATGCCGCCGGAATTCGGAGCGGACGTCCTGCTGCATGTCG
>JADLBG010000805.1 GCA_020847895.1 Bryobacterales bacterium | reverse complement strand
ATCCACCGATGACCAGTGGAAGAAAGCCCGCGCCGACATGGAGGTTCTCGGCCTCAAGACCCTCGGATGGGTTGCCATGTCCCGCAAGGATAACGAAAAGGCCGAGGGTATGTTCAAGAGGGCGCTCGAAAAGAACCCCAATGACGGAGAGATCTCCTATTGGATGTACACCGTCATCCGCGCCATGAAGAAGGCCGAGCGTTCCTCTGACGCGCTGTTCTATCTCGCCCGTGCCGCCACGCTTCCTCAGGACAAAGGCGGACTCCCGAATGCCAATCGCAAACAGGTCGATGACTTTTTCGTCAAGGCCTACGCCAGCTACCACGGCCAGGACGACGCCGGGCTCAAGGAATTGCGGCAGTTGGCCATGGACAAGGCGATTCCCCCAAGCGGCTTCGTCATCAAGACCGCCGCGCAGATCGCCTTCGACAAGGAAGAGCAGTTCAAGAAGAGCAACCCCCAACTCGCCTACTGGATGCACCTCAAGAAGGAACTCACTGGCGACAACGGAGAACAGTTCTTCGATTCCATGAAGGATGCTTTGCTGCCCGGCAAGATTCCTGATACCGAATACGAAAAGCTCAAGGGAAAGATCGTTTCCATGAAGCCCGCCGTGAATCCCAAGGAACTTGTTCTGCTCCTCGACACCGATCAAAGCGCCGCAGGTTCCGCCGGTGAAGTCACTCTCAGACTCGACGCGCCCCTCAAGGGCAGGGCGGAACCCGAAACGGAGGTTCAGTTCAAGGGCGTTGCGAAGGCCTTCACCAAGGATCCCTTCATGTTGACCTTTGAGGTTCAGAAGGACGATGTGGACGGTTGGCCGGCGCTTGCGGCCCCGACGCCCGCCAAGAAGGCCACGGGTGCCCGGAAGGCGCCCGTCCATCGCAAGAAGTAATCCACTTGAACCAGGGCCTCCGCCAACACGGAGGCCCTTCGTGTCTCTACTTCATCTGCCAGTGGTCTTTGCGAAATTCCGCCGTCGTTTCGCTCCACAGGCTGTACTTGCACGCCATCTGTCCTCCATCCACCAGCAAAGCCGCGCCGGTAATAAAACTGGCTGCCGGAGAAGCGAGAAACAGGATCGCATTCGCCACTTCCTCCGGTGAGCCGCCCCTCCCCATCGGAATATGCCGGAAATACTCTTGCAGCGCCTCCGGCTGGTCGTAATAGGGCTCCGTGAGCCGTGTATGAATCAACCCCGGACAGACCGCGTTCACTCTCACCCCGTACGGCCCTAATTCATTGGCCGCCGTATGCAGAATGCCCAGGATTCCCGACTTCGACGCGTTGTAGGCAATCAACGACGCCTCCCCGTCATACGAATTCGTCGACGCGGTCAACACAATTGCTCCTGCCCTTCGCTCCTTCATCCGCCGTGCCGCCGCCTGCACCGTATAAAATGCCCCGGTCAGGTTTACATCAAGCATCAGCTTCCACAGTTCCTCGGTTGTATCCTCAATCGCCGCCATGGGAGCAATGCCCGCATTCACCGCCACTACGTCTACTGCTCCCATCTCCGCGAACGCGCTCTCAATCGACTCGCGCCGCCGCACATCGATCGAAATACCCCGCACCGCGCCTCCCATCCTCTCCGCCGCCGCCTGTGGGTTCTCTTTCTCCAGGTCCAATAGGAACACCTTCGCCCCGGCCTCCGCAAAGGCATGCCCGGCCGCATTCCCAATCCCATTCGCTCCGCCCGTCACGGCGACTGTCTTTCCTGTGAAATTGATCTGCATGATAACTCTCGTATGTTACACTGTGGGTTGCTCTTCCCGCGGGCCCGTAGCTCAGTTGCTTAGAGCGCTACCCTGACACGGTCGCCGGATCAACGGGTTGCGGGTGCCGGTGTTGGGTTTGCAAAGGTTTACGGGCGTTCGATTTGGATGCCATTTGGACTCCAGGGCCTCTACCTTGCGGCTTTGGACTCCGGGTGGACTCCAAACGGACTCCAGTTCGTCGGTCAGTTCTTTGGGCTCGTAGCTCAGTTGGTTAGAGCGCCTGCTTGACACGCAGGAGGTCGGAAGTTCGAGTCTTCTCGAGCCCACCATTTCCCCTCACATCGTTGGAATCCTGATTGCCCACGCGCACGCGCGCGGTTGTACCCGCCGTTTTGAAATCCTGTCGCTGGCCTGTAGTGAAGTCCAAGGACAAGATTTCCGATCGCCCCTGCTGCGACGCTGCCGCGTGAGGTCTCAATGCGGCAGCACTGGGAGCGCGGCGGAGCTGATCAACAGCGAACCGCGATCGGAACACTGGAGCCTCCGGTTGAAAATATCTCCGGGCACGACATTCGCGAGGTAGAGGCGAGCCGCTTGCATCCAGTCCTCGTTCGACTCGAACTGATCCTTGGGCCAGTATGGATCCTGGACGAAACCGAGATAGAGCACCGTGACGGGAACACCGAGCGAGGCGAGTCGCCAACCCCATGCCATCCGGTTTGAGACTTGGTAGAACGCATCACGGCTCAGCTTGAAGCCCGGGGCGATCGCGTTCAGCGCGTGATTGGCAAGTTCGATTGACGCGCCGATCTTTTGATGATTCTCCAGGTTCGAACTGCTCTTGAAGGACTTGCCGCACGTTTCGAGCTCACCGTAGTGTTCCTTTGCCTCAACGAGCAGGACTCCCGGCATCCCGCAGATCGTCGATGTGCTGATCAGATCAAAGTTGGGCGTCCGGACACGCGCGTTGCGCTTCACGATCCACCAGGCGGGCTCTGCGATCTCCCGGTATTCGAATCGGCCATCCAAGTACTCGCGGCTGAATTCCGGAAGCTCGTATTCCCTGTCGGCGACGGATCCGATTGGCCGGTGGACGTCGCAGGCTGAGATCACCGTTCCGGTGCCGGAGAGTGCGGTGTTCAAGGCTTCGACGTACTTGGAAGAGTCGAGCAGTAGGAGCACATCGCGCCGGCTTCCATTGTGGTTCGTGGCACTCATCGCTGACCACGAGGTTACGCTGCTGCTTAAACCCGCCGCAACTAACTACGATGGTGTTTGTGAAGTCGTGTGATCGCAAAGTCGTCTCCGTTCCGCTCAACGGCGCCGAGTGTCTGGAACTGGACGCGAAGGCCTCGGCGGCAGGCTCACTCTGCCGGCCTACGTTCGCACGTGCTGCGGCCTTGCTCCGTGGATTGCGCGTGGCCGTGAAATGGCATCGAGGCCAGGCCAACCCTCGCGCCGCCCTTTGGAAGCACTGGAACGGATGGCTTTGACGGTCGTGCTAACCGGCGAGGAGTGCGTCGAACTGCGATCGCGGTCACGTGCTGGGTTCAATCGAACGTGTGGGACCAGCATGACGGCACGACGCCTACGACAAGTTCCTGGGCGAGAGATTCAAGGCTTTGGAGCCGCTTCTCATGCACCTGCGTTCGATGGTCCGGCATGAGGGGTGACCCCATAGCGACTTAAGCCTCGGAAGGCTGCTCTTGATCGTCGATTTCTTCAAGAAAGTGGTTGAAGACGATTGGCAGTTCTGAGGGACGTTTTCAAGACCAGAAGCCAGGTATTCGAGAATGGAAACGACGGAGATTTGGGCGCAGCTTTTTCTTTGCTCGGAGGACTGCCTACGCATGTGGGACTTCTTCGGCACGGAGTTCGGCCTCGATCCGGGTTGTTTCGTCCGACGCCCACATCTCACCGTCTATCATGCCCGACGCCCGATGCCGACCGTGAGAGCGTAGTTGTACTTCTGCCTGGTCGTGGTGGCGATTAGCCGGCTGCCAGCTTCTCGACGTAGTCGGTGCCCCACAGTTCGGCGAGTTTGCCAAACAGAATATCGCCAGGCGCGGGCGCCGTTTCCGGTGCGCGTGCCGCAACTGCCGCTTCTGGACGGGTGGGAGCGGGGAAGTCGTCTCGGACCGCGTTGGCCTCCTTCCTGCTCATTGCGCCTTCGCCCCGGCTGGGCCCGATGGTGTGGAACTTCCGCGTGGTCTTGATCGAGCCGTCCGGCAGGACCTCGTCATGCCGATAGCGGAAGAACCAGTAGAAGCGGCCGCGGTCTTTCCACTCGTGCACCGTGGGATGTTGAACTCGTTTCTTCAAAGCCGTGACTCCCGTCAGAAGGGTAACCACGCTATGTGTATCGCTAAAACCCGTCAATGAAAACGCGACAAACCCAGTCGAGCACTCACCGCGATGCACCGCCCTGTTCGTCAGCCAGACTGATCCCTTGTTCCTCGCAGAAGTACTCAACGAACCCCGGGACGTTCTTCGCGAGGGCGCGCAGAACGTGCGGTATCGAAACTTGAATGTTCGCGGCTTATTCATGGAGCTTGGTCACGAACAGGCCGGCGTCGAGGTCATACAAGCCTCGGAGGAATGTGGAAGTCGCCTCAACATTGATCCCCCAAGGCTGTAAGGAGGCGGCCGGGAAGTGCCGCCGGTTGTAGGTGACAATCAGTTCGGAATGGGAGCGAACTGCGGTAGCGAGTACATGACGGTCCTTGGGATCGTTCGTCAGAACATCGATGAGTGTCTCAAAGCCCTCCACCCACGCCTCCGGGAAGTGCCGCCGCAGTTCTTCCTCGCGGCGAAGCGCCTTCTCGGGCGGCATCTCCCACTTTGGGATGAGGTTCGGGGTCACCTCGTCCATCATTGTTTGGGACCACTTTGGAAGATAGAGGCGGGGTGCGTCCGCCATGCGCAGCAGCGTATCCGCCAATGGCATCGGGATAAGAACGCACGCGTCCGGGACGACGCGGTAGTCGGCTCTCATTCGTCTTCGCCACCCTCGGGAATACCAGTTCGATCATATAGGCCGGACTCGAAGGCCTCCCGCGCGATTCGGTCGAGTGCTGCCTTCCGCTCAGCATCGCGGCGCTTTTGGTAAGCGATCAGATCCTTCAAGTAGATGCGTCGGTGACTGCCTGCCTTGTGATACGGCAAGTCGCCGGCCTCCAGCAACTTGATCAGATGCGGCCGGGAAACGCCCAGAAGGTCAGCGGCGCGCTGAGTCGTCAATTGCTGATTCTCCGGGATCAGGACAATCGCACGGCCCAACTGCATATTCCGCGCAATATCCTTCAGGAGGCGGTAGACCGCATTCGGTAGCTCAAGCCGCTCCCCATCGGCCCCGACCAAGGCGGGAGAACCGAGTTGTAGCATACGATGCAACTCTCGGATCTGGCCTTCGTCCGACTCCGGCAGAACGACGGGTTGGTGTGGCATGTCCATTCCTCCAACCCAAAGATACCATTTATTCGCAATAAACGCAATGCAGTCGAATCAATCGAATCGAAGAAGATCGGGCACGATGGGCAGGATCGCCGCTCATATAGATGCATCGAAAATCTTCTCTCCACGCGATAATCGCAACCATGGAAACCACTGAAAACACAACGGTTGCCTGCCTGGTGTGCTACCTTGACACGGTCGCGAGATCAAGGAGTTGCGGGTGCCGGTGTTGGGTTTTGAGTGGTTTACGGGCGTTCGATTTGGACGCCATTTGGACTCCAGGGCCTCTACCTTGCGGCTTTGGATTCCGGGTGGACTCCAAACGGACTCCAGTTGGCGGAGTCGTTGGACTACGGTTCTTTCGCAGTTTTGAGGGCTCGTAGCTCAGTTGGTTAGAGCGCCTGCTTGACACGCAGGAGGTCACAGATTCGAGTTCTGTCGAGCCCACCACCCCCTCCCTCACATCGCTTTGGAATCCCCTTGCTCTCGCGCACGCGCGCGATTGTACCCGCCGCTCCGCAATCCTGTCGCTGGACCATAGTGAAGTCCATGGACAAGATTCTCGATCGCCCATCCTGCGACGATGCCCTGTGAGGTCTCACTGCGGCGGCGGCGCTGGGAGGGCGGCGGCGCTGATCAGCAGCGAACCGCGTTCGGAACACTGGATCCTCCGGTCGAGCACATCTACGGGCACGATATTGCCGAGGTAGCTGCGAGCCGCCTGCATCCAGTCCTCGTTCGACTCGAACTGATCCTTGGGCCAGTACGGATCCTGGACGAACCCGAGATACAGCACCGTGACGCGAACACCGAGCGACGCGAGTCGCCAACCCCATGCCATCCGGTTCGAGACCTGGTAGAACCCATCACGGCTGAGCTTGAAGCCCGGGGCGATCCCATTCAACGCCCGATGGGCGAGTTCGATTGACGCGCCGATCTTTTGATGGTTCTCCAGGCTCGAACTGCTCTTGAAGGACTTGCCACACGTTTCCAGTTCACCGTGGTGCGCCTTTGCCTCAACGAGCAGGACTCCGGGCTTCCCGCAGATCGTCGCTGTGCTGATCAGATCAAAGTTGGGCGTCCGAACGCGGGCATTGCGCTTCACGATCCACCAGGCGGGCTCTGCGATCTCCCGGTACTCGAATCGGCCGTCCAAGTACTCGCGGCTGAATTCCGGAAGCTCGTATTCCCTGTCGTCGGTGACGCCCATTGGCCGGTGAACGTCGCCCGCCGAGATCACCGTCCCCGTGCCGGCGAGTGCGGAGTTGAGAGATTCGATGTAGTTGGGAGAGTCGAGCAGGAGGAGCACATCGCCCCGGCTTCCGTTGTGGTTCGTGGCACTCATCGCTGACCACGAGGTTACGCTGCTGCTCGAATCCGCCGCAACCAACTACGATGGTGGTTGTGACGGCTTCTGATCGCAAGGCCCTCTCGATTCCGCTCAACGGTGCCGAGTATCTGGAACTGGACGCGAAATCGTCCGCGATAGGACTGAGCCTGCCGGCCTACCTTCGCACGTGCTGTGGCCTCGCCGCATGGATTGCGCGTGGCCGTGAAATGGGATCTCGCGCACGGCCCGCCTCGCGGCATCCGACGGCGGCACTCGAACGGATGACGGTTACGGCCGTGCTAACCCGCAACGAGCACGCCGGCCTTGAAGCTCAGGCGCGTGAGGCCGGAACGACCGTTCCGCAGTACATCCGTACGCGATGTGGCTTTGAGGTCAGAAATACCTCGTTGCCCGACACTCCTGAACGCGAGCGGGAGGAGGACGATGCGTGGGTCCGCCTCCAACTCCTCGGACTCGACCCACAAGACTTCTTTCCTCCGGGCGCGTGAGCCGCAGGGCGTCGAAAGGCAGCGTTGCCGCTGGTACATCGATCGTCCCGCCCATCCGAGGTCTGGTTTCACAGCTAGATTGATGCCCACCAGTGCGCGCAACCAGTGTCGATCGGGCGCTCCTGCTCAGGTGCTTCGCCAAAGTGGATTCGAGTTCCACGCCTCGATCACCAAAGCCGGGCAGGCGGGCTTCGGCGTACGGGAGGCCTTGTAAACCTGGCCGCAATGACCGTAGAATTACCCCAATGGCTGACGAGCAAGAGTGGCACCCGGTTTTCGAAGAGATCGCCGCGCAACCGTACTACAAGCCAAAGTTCGCTTTGGCCTTGCTTCAAGCACTCGATGCGGATTTCGAACCGCAGAAACAGAGCCTGAGAATCGACCCAACCGATGACTGTGACGCGATCGCCGATCGGACGGTGGCTAACCTACCGCCGCCAGTGATGGTCCTCGTAAGGTGGGAGCTCGCGCCTATAGATATCGGCTCCGAACTCGATCAAATTGTGGAAGCTTGCGGAAGGAACAACTGCGCAAGTGTTCTTATTTTGATGCCACTGGCTCTTGATAAGTCGACTTCACCTACCTCCGGGAGAAAAGAAGGCAACGAGCGAGCGCTTCCCGTCACTGTCTATGGATATGCCGATATCCTGGAACTTGTCAAAAGGAATGTCTCGATCGTAACGCGTTACGTACCACATCTCACGCCGTTGGCCGTTCGAGAGCGATTGAAGGATCTTGCGAAGACTTCCCAGGACTATTGGAAGCACAAGCGCCAAGCTCACCTCGCACAGCTTCGAGGGGCGTATTCAGAGGATTGCCTGACTTTGTTCTTAGGTGCGGGCGTCTCAATAGATGCGGGCCTTCCTCAGTGGAGGCAACTGATTGACTACCTGATGATTCATTTCGTTGAGAGCCTGTACACTGACAAATTGTCGCTCTCAAGTTCAGACTTAACCGCTATAGCTGCCGTTCTTTCGGCATTCCGCGGCGACAACCCATTGATAAGTGCTCGATACATCAGGAACGCCCTTCGCGATGATTTCATTCCGACGCTCCGCCTCGGCTTGTATGACGGGTTCGATGCTTCGCGTGTTTCACCCGTGATCAACTCAATTGTCGGACTCTGTAAACACCGGCGCGGGCACTTGGGGCTCCAGGCAATCATCACTTACAATTTCGATGACCTCATAGAACGCGCTCTGGATGCTTCAAGAGTTGACTATAGAACGATTTGCTCGGAAAGTGAACAGCGTTCGGACGAGGTCTTGAATCTGTTCCACGTGCATGGACTCTTACGGAGCGACACGGGTAAGCAACCACCTTCTTCGCTACTTGAATTGACGTTCTCGGAGGAGCGCTACCATCATCTTTATACGCAGGCCTATTCTTGGTCGAATCTTCAGCAATTGTTTTATCTTAAGAACTCAACCTGTTTGCTGGTTGGCTTCTCAATGACGGATCCCAATCTCCGTAGGCTTCTGGACGTATCGGCAGGTAGAGGAATGGCGCCGCGACATTTCGCTATCTTGAAGCGAACCGTTCTCGCAGACGCCGTCAAGTCTCTTGAGAATCGAGGGAACATCGCCGGTGAGGATCTACTCACCGTGTTGAAGGCTCACCATGAGATTCAGGAACTCGCGTTCGAGGAGCTTGGCGTCAATGTTATCTGGATCGAGGACTACTCCGAGTTGCCGACGCTGCTGCAGATGATCCGCGTTCCTCACGCGCAGGCAGAGTTGCCTTATTGAGCCCGTCTGAAGCAGATCCACTTCTTCCGTATCGCCTCCTGACGGACTTGACGGACGGAGCGGTTGCATGGACGCCTCCTTCGGAGGTAGAATCGCTGCGGAGGTCGTTTAGCGTCCGATGCCAACGCCTGGAAGACAGTTCGGCCAACCCATGCACCTGCACGACCGCTTCTACGGTCCGGTTCTCGGATCGCTGATTCAGGATCTTAAGAGTCTCGGCGACACTCGGCTCGAAGATTCGCAGTGCGCAAAGATCCTCAGTTCCCTCGAGAAGGTGTGCGCTGCCTATCAGAAGCTGGATGGCCGTTCGGTTCTCCGAGCCAGACTGCTCCCTGAATTGGAGGCTCTTCGGGAGTTCTACCACGAATGGAATGACGCTCACCGCCACGCCCCCGGTGGTGTTCAGGAGTACCGTCGAGACCGAATCTTTTACATGCGAAAAGGGCGGCAGCGGATCCAGGAATTGGTGAACAAGTACCAGACGATTATCGAAACCGAGTTTGACCTAGCCTTCGCTTCCCAACTGTTTGCGCTCATGGCCGAGGCGAGAGCGTTGAATGACAAACTCCCGAGTCTGACAGCGTACATGCGCGAAGCGGAGAAGGACTTCCTTCCAGGCAGCGCTTCACCACGACTGGCGAGGGCGAACGCCGAAGCAAAGAAGCGAACATTGGACCCGGTCAAGGAATTTCGACTGCTTGTCCGGCGCCTCTGTGGCAAGTATTTCGAGACGGAGCACGGTAGTGCGCTCGACGAGTGGAGCACTCGGAACTTGGGCAGCCTGTCCCAGGATCGCCTACGCGCATTTCGGGCGAACTTCATGGTCGAGTTTGAGATGGCGCTCGACCATCGCCCACCGCGACGCGACCAGCTGCAGGAGTTTCTGGATCGATGTGCAAAAGTATTGGCTAAGCCTTAGCAAGCAATAAGTGGCTCTGAACAAGGCCTATGTCGAACAGCGTGCTGCCGAATTGCTTCGCCAAGGTTCGTGCGTCCAAGCGCCCGAGCTAGTCAGTCTGTCCCTTGCTCAGCACGTCACGGCTGTAATCCTGCGCGACCAATTCAGCGACGGTTCCTTGGAGGTCGTTCCGGGCGGATTTCGGATCTACCTTAAGTCGGTGACACCCGGGCAGATTCCACTGGATACCAGCGAACCTCAGTTGCCTGTGCGAATGCGGTTTACTTGGGCTCACGAACTCGCGCACACGATGTTTTATGAGTTACCTGATGGCCCCAATTCCGCAGGCGACTTACCTTTCCCCCGACGACCAAGACCTCGTAAAGACCGCCTGGAAGCACTGTGTCAATATGGCGCGGCTGCCATTCTAATTCCATTATCAGTACTGCGGGAACGATATGGAATACTCACAACCTTGGTCCCAACGATCGACTTGTTTTCGTTGGCGCGAGAACTCAAGGTATCCGTCGAAGCGATCGTGCGACGGCTTGACAGTATTGAGATATACAGCCCAGCCGAGAGCGCCCAGGTACTAGTCGAGCGGTCAGATGAGCGCCCGCAGTGGAGCATTATTGCGTGTCGCTGCGGTTCATGGGTTGCGGCGACGCTTGGTCGACCACCCAGATACACTCCCCTTCGGGAGTGGTTGCGGGCCAGACAACCACTGGCCGATTCCGCTGGAGTCATTTACAATCTCGAATTCGGAGATATACGGTTGGAGTGGCAGTTGTTCCATCATCCGAGATCTGTCGATCGAATGCTCGTTGAATGCAGGTTGACTCCCCGTCGATGATGTTACGGTTGTTCTCATTATCCAAGCTCTCCTGAGACTCAACCTTTGGCTTCACGAATTAGCTGGCCCCCCTTGCGGGCCGCACCATCGTCACTAACCTGCCTAGACTTCCATCGTTTGGCCGCCTTCGCGCGTTTGTCCTGAATCCGGCGAGTCAGATCATCCTGGCGCTTCAACTGCACCACCGTGTACTCCTCGGTGATGCGGGTGCTGGCGTGGCCGGCGATCTTGCTTGTCTCGATGCTGCTGCCGCCGACTTCCTGCCGCCAGGTAATGTTGGCGCGGCGGAGGGAGTGCGGACCGAAGCCGGTGAAGTCGAGGCCTTCCAGTTTCGCGGCGTCTTTGAGTGCACCCCGGACACCAGAGTCCCAGCGCGGCTGCTTGGGATCATCCGCCTGTGGGAAGACCCACGCGTTCGGCCCCTTGTTTGGTAGCTTCTCGATCCACGCACGGTAGCGCGGTGCCAGGGCGCCGAGCGCCAGCGTGCGCTTGCTCTTCTCCGTTTTCGGTTCGTCGATGTCGCCGTGCCAACTGCGCTGCGCGATCTGGATGGTGCCGCGCTCAAGATCGACGTGCTTGATCATCAGGGCCGTCACCTCGGAGATGCGCGTCCCGGTGTCGAGGCAGGTTTCGCAGATGAGCAGGTTCGGTTCGGCGATGTGCGCCAATACGCGGGCCATTTCGTCCTCAGTCAGGATGCGCTTCTCGCGGACCTCCCACTTCTTCGGCAGCCGCACGCGGCGGATCGGATTGGCGAAGGAATCCGGGAGGAGTTCCCACTCCTGGGCTTTGGTGATGATGCCACTCATGACATTGCGGAGGTCGGCCATTGCGTACCAGGATCCGCATTCGTCCTGCAGCCAGTCCATCACATCCTTGGCGCGGATCTGGCTCAGCCGGATATCCTTCCAACGCGGAAGGATGCAGCTGAGAGCGTAGTTGTACTTCTGCTTCGTTGTGGTGGCGATCAGCGGTTTGCCGGCGGCCAGCTTCTCGACATAGTCGGTACGCCATAGCTCAGCGAGCTTACCGAACAGGATGTCGCCCGGCGCGGGCGTGGCTTCCGGCGCTCGTGCCGCAACCGCGGCTTCGGGACGGGTCACGGCAGAGTTCAGGCCGGCGAGGAATTCGTCGCGGATCGCGTTCGCCTCCTTCTTGCTGATGGAGCCTTCGCCGCGGCTGGGGCCGATGGTGTGAAACTTCCGCGTGGTCTTGATCGAGCCGTCCGGCAGGACCTCGTCATGGCGATAGCGGAAGAACCAGTAGAATCGGCCGCGGTCTTTCCGCTCGTGCACCGTGGGATGCTGAACTCGTTTCTTCAAAGCCGTGACTCCCGTCAGGGCTAGAAGCAATACTGTTCACTTAAGAACATTTTAGTGCTATTCTGTTTTTGGGGCGGATGCCTCCACAAGGAGGTCATCGCATGCATATTACCGCCGTCGAATCCACAACGCTCACGACGGTT
>JADLBG010000804.1 GCA_020847895.1 Bryobacterales bacterium | reverse complement strand
TGCGAGATGAGATTGCGGAGGAAGAACTGCCCGGGAAGCCTCAAACTGTTAGCCTACCACGGTGTTGTACCTAAAGTTCCTAATGTGGTTCGCCGATGAATCGCTCAGGTAAACACGTTAACCGGACCGTTTCTGGTCCTGGGAGAGTTCATCATGAAACACACCGTTTCACGCAGCAGAAGGTCTGTGCTGAAAATGGTTTCGCAATCAGTTGGGGTTGCGGCTTTGGGCGCTGCCATTCCACGACAGGCGCGGGCGCTGGCGGACGGCCGCGTCCTCGTTTGCCTGCACCTGTTCGGGGGAAACGACAGCAACAATCTGCTGGTTCCGCTTGACGCGGCTCAATATCGAAACTATGCGGGAGCGCGTGGGGAATTGACGGTTCCCGTGTCCGCGCTACTGCCTGTGGAAGCCCCCGCAAGCAGAGCGCTTTACGGGTTTCCTGCGCAACTGGCGGGTCTCCAGGCGATGTATAAGGAGAAGTCGCTGGCCGTCGTGGCAAACATGGGTTGCTGCTCCCGGCTTGCCAGGAAGAGCGAGTACTTGACGGGCGGGGTTGCCCCTCCTCAAGGCTACCTCCAGCACAACGACGCGAAGTTGCAGTACGTCAAGGGCGGATTCTGCACCCCCTCCTGGGCGGCCGGAACTCTTGGACTCGCGCCGGGTTTTCTTGACCAGCAACTGCTCTGCTTTTCCGACGGCGTTACCCTTGCCTCAGCCGTCAACTTCAACATCTCCGGCCTTCGCACCGACAACGCAATGGTAAGATCCATCCTCGCCGCGCAACCGCCCCTGACGGCTGTCTTCCCCGGCACAAGCCTGGGCCGGGGTCTGGAGCATGCGGCCAAGCTGATTCAGGCTGGGCCAAGTCTGAGTCTGGGGCGCCAGATCATCTTTGTTGGAACCGCCGGCTACGATACGCATTCCGGCCAGATGGGCCGCCAGGCGGCGCTATACTCTGACCTCAGCCAGTCCCTGCTGGCGTTCCGGCAGGCTCTGCTTACCATGGGCGCCTGGAACCGCGTGACATTGTTTACACAAACCGATTTCAACCGCACACTTCGCGCCAACGAAAGGCGTGGCAGTGAGCACGGCTGGGGCGGACACGAACTCGTCCTCGGCGGCAGTGTCGCCGGAGGCGAAGTCTATGGCCGCTTCCCCTCTCTGGCGCTCAGCGGCGACGATGATATCGACGGGTACGGCCGCTGGATCCCCACGACGGCTTTTGAGCAGTACGCAGCCACCCTTGCCGACTGGCTGGGGGCGCCCCCATCGAACCTCGTGGCGGCGCTGCCCAATCTCCGCGGCTTCCAACCGCTCACACTTGGCTTCCTTCGCTAGATTAGATAGAGCCCCGGAGTCTCTTCCGGCCCGCAACAGGGACTTCGACGACGCTCCTCAGAGCGTGCGCATTTCAGGCGATAGCACCGCATTTGAGCGCGTGTAGTCTGGGCGGCGCCAGAATGATAACCCCACCTTGAAGAAGATCGGAATTCCCGCCAGAATGAGCGCGTCGCCTTGTGACACGGGCTACTCATTCCTGCAATCCGGCTGCCATGCGGCGGGCAAACGGCTCCCAAGTTGGCTACAATGCCTGAGCGTCCATTCCCGGGAGAAGGAGCCTCTGCTTGTCCACCCAAAATTATAAGAATCACGGCCGGTTCGTCCCTATGTTTCACGGCGTGCTCTTCTGGATGATCGTACTGACCCTCGTCGGGTCGCTCGTTAACCTCTACCACTCCATCGGCAACCACGACCGCCTGTACAGCGCCGCGCTGATCGTAGTTCTCGATGTCTGCCTCATCTTCCTCTTCTTTTTCTGCCGCGTTTTCGCCCTCAAAGCCCAGGACCGGGCGATTCGCGCCGAGGAGAACTTCCGGCATTATCTCCTCACTGGCAAACCGCTCGATTCCCGTCTCGCCATCCGCCAGATCATCGCGCTCCGCTTTGCTCCTGACGACGAGTTTGTTCCCTTGGCGAAACGCGCTGCCGAGGAAGGAACCGCCCCGAACGAGATCAAGAAGGCCGTGAAGAATTGGCGAGCCGACGAATATCGCGTCTGACGGCCCGCCGCATCGGTCCCTAACGTGGACCGGCCGCCGAGGCGAACCGCATCTCCGTGCGCCGGATCATCCGCGTCCACAACGATTCCGGATCGGAATCGAATACCAGATCCGGCTCTCCCCGCACCACGTGCCACGCGCCTGACTCCACTTCATGCTCGAGTTGCTCGGGAGCCCATCCCGCGTAGCCAAGATACACACGAAACCGTGCCGGTCCGCTCCCTTCCGCCAGTGATTTCGCCACCAGAGTCCGGCTCGATGTGAGATAGACATCACCGATGACGTGCACCGCTCCTCCCGGCGCTATCTTCGATCGCAGCAATGCTTGCAGGTCCGTGCGCTCCACCGGACCTCCGCGGTATGCGGTGTCCGTCCGCTCCTTGCCGCCCTTGAGATCGGAGAAAATTCGCGACAGGGGCAGTTGCGTGGGCTGGTTCAGAACCAGGCCGAGCGTGCCCTTCTCATCGAAGCTGACAATCACGATCACCGTCTCCGCGAAGTTCGGATCACCCAGCTTGCGGCTGGCCACCAGCAGTTTCCCTGCCGCGAGGTCGTGGCTTGCCGCGCTTTGCCCGAAGGTCTCGGCCATGCCGAGAAGAACGCACAGCCAGAGTCTCATGCACCGATTTTCTCCTATCACGGGCCACGGGTCTATGATGGCTGATGCCTCGAACAAGCTACGGCGCCGGCGTTGCCGTCCATGACAATGTGCTACACCCGCGGAGAGGTCTCTTCTCCGTTCCGATATTGAGGCCGGGATCCTCTCCTGACCCAGGCGCGGGATATTCTCATGAGCCATAAGTGTCCCAGTCTTCTGTCTGCTGGATGAAGTCCTGGAAAACTTGCCTGGACTGAGAATTCTGCGGTTAGAATAGAGAGCGCGCATGATCATCTCACAGCTTGTCCTGAGAAATTGGCGCAATTTCCGAACCGTGGATGTTCGACTCACGGACCGTGTATTCATCGTCGGTCCAAACGCGTCAGGGAAGTCGAATTTGTTGGATAGTATTCGATTCCTGCGTGATATTGCC